>DATBQV010000338.1:0-2307 GCA_036560625.1 Gemmatimonadales bacterium | reverse complement strand
AGAAGATCTCGTTGAAGCGCTTGAGTGCCATCCCCTTCGGGAGCCGGGCCGCGAGCGACTGCATCAGCACGGGGTGATGGGCACCGCCCCCCGACACCACCACTTCGGGGCTCGCGGGCACAAAGCGCGCGATCGCGTTCCCCACGGTACGTGCCGTCAACTCCACCGCGGTGGCCACGGCATCGGGGCCGGGCGCGCGCTCGAGCAGTGCCTCGATGTAGGCACCGCCGAACTTTTCGCGGCCAGTGCTCTTGGGCGGCCGTGCGGCGAAGAAGGGATCGGCCAGCAACTCCTGGAGCAGCGCATGGTCGATCTTTCCCTGAGCGGAGACGGCGGCGTCCTTGTCGAAGGGCATCATCGGGTCGACCGCGCGCGCCGCGCCGTCGATCACCGCCATCCCGGGTCCGGTATCGAAGGCGATGGCGCTCTCTTCCAGACCGAGCCGTTCGACCCAGGTGAGGTTCGCCATCCCGCCGAGGTTGAGCAGGATGCGGGGGTGATCAGTGGCGCCGAAGAGCTCGACATCCGCCAGCGGCACCAGCGGCGCGCCCTGCCCTCCCGCCGCGACATCGCTGGCGCGAAAGCCGCTCACGACCCGCACCCCGAAGCGCTCGACCAGCACCGCGGGCTCGCCGAGCTGCCAGCTCGCGATCGGCGGCTCGTGCCAGAGGGTCTGCCCGGGAAAGCTGATCCCCGCCAGTTCAGTCGCCTTGAGATGCGCCTGGGCCAGCACCCGTTCCACCGCCTCTCCGGCCCATTCCGCCAGCCGCACGTGGAGCCGAGCGAGGTCCTGCGGCGTCGCATCGCCGTCGAGAGCGCGGAGGATCTCTTCCCGCTGATCGTCGGTATAGCGCCGGGAGACAAAGCCGAGGAGCTCCGCCTTGGTCGGTCCGTGGAAGCGGACCAGCGCCGCGTCGACGCCGTCGAGCGAGGTGCCGGACATCAGTCCGACCACGAGCGCGGGGCGGCCGGTCACGGTGCCACCTCCGGCGGCGGGCCGAGGATCTCCCGCAGGCGCCCGTGATGCGCGGACAGAAGCGCCTCCGCTTCCCGTCGATCGATTCCTCGGCGCGCCATCACGAGCGCGATCTTGACGCTCCCGCCCGCCCCGGCGATGGCCGCCCGAGCCGGTTCCCGCGCGAGCCCCGCCACGTCCATCATGATCCGCTCCCCCCGGTCGACCAGCTTCTCACTCCACGCCTGGAGATCCACCATCAGATTGCCGTAGGTCTTTCCCAGGCGGACCATGGCACCGGTCGTCAGGGTATTGAGCACCAGCTTGGTGGCGGTCCCCGCCTTCATCCGGGTCGAGCCGGTGACGACCTCGGGGCCGGTGAGCACGGTAATGCAGACATCGCAGCTCTCCAGGAGCGCTGGAGGGGGCGTCGCGCAGGAGAGGAAAACGGTTCGGGCGCCGAGCGCCTGGGCGCGGTTGAGTGCACCCCGGACGAAGGGGGTCGTGCCGCTCGCGGCGACGCCGACGACCAGATCCTTGGGGCCGACCTGGCGGGTGTCCATCTCTCCCATTCCCGCGCCGACATCGTCCTCGGCCCCTTCGGCCGGCTTGACCAGCGCCGCAAAGCCGCCGGCGATGATCCCGACCACCATCGCGGGAGGAGTGCCGAAGGTCGGAGGACATTCCGAGGCGTCGAGCACGCCGAGGCGGCCGCTGGTCCCCGCGCCGACATAGAGGAGCCGGCCGCCGGCGCGGAATGCGTGCTCGATCAGATCGATGGCCCGGGCGATCTCGATCCGCGCCCCCGCCACGAGTCCCGGGACGGTCGCATCCTCGGCGTTGATGAGGTCGACCAGTTCGAGGCTGGTGGCAACATCGATATCGCGCGTGCGCGGATTGCGCCGCTCGGTGAGGCGGGGGTCGAGGAGAGCGGGCGAGGGGACGGCGGGTTTCTCGGGGGGCACGATACGCTAAATTAGAACCCGCCACCGGAAACCGGCAACCGCCGGGACTGATGGCCCCCCTCTGTCAGCAACTTTTCCTGAGGTCCGCGTGCGTCGATCCCCGTTTCCCCCGTCCGCCGCCTTCCTGCTCCTCACCCTCGCCGCCTGCGCCTCGCATCCGGCGGCGACCGCCCCCGCTCCGATCACCGGGCCGACCAGCGGGATCAATCCCGCCTGGCCTTACGCCGGCAAAGCCCGCATCGCCGAGGGGGCGCACGGGATGGTGGTCTCGGGCAGTCCGATTGCGAGCGATGTCGGGCGCCGGATACTGGAGCAGGGGGGGAACGCGGTCGACGCGGCGACCGCCGTCGGCTTTGCCCTCGCGGTCGTCCATCCGGAGGCGGGGAA
>DATBQV010000337.1:0-1821 GCA_036560625.1 Gemmatimonadales bacterium | reverse complement strand
CGTGACGGCCGGTCCGTACCTGCCTTTTTCCTGCTTCCCCGGGCCGCGGGGGTGAGCGCGGATGGCGTCATGTCGGAATGACCTCCAGCTTTCGGGCGGCACGCAGGTGCGCCGACTTGGATCGTGGGTTGGCCGCCACTTCGCCCGGTGTCGGAGCGACAGCGCGACGGGTGATCAGCTCGGCCTCCGGCTGGCGCCCGCAGACGCACACGGGGAAATCGGGCGGGCAGACGCATCCGCGTGCCCGCGCGACGAGGAACCGCTTGACGAGCCGGTCCTCCAGTGAGTGGAAGGAGATCGCGGCCAGACGGCCGCCGGCGCCGAGCAGCTCCCAGGCGATGGGGAGCGCCTCCTCCAGCTGGGCGAGCTCGTCGTTGACGGCGATGCGCAGCGCCTGGAAGGTGCGCTTCGCGGGATGGCCGCCCGCGAACTGGGCCGGGATCGGGACCGCGGTCTTGATGGCGACCACGAGCTGCTGTGTCGAGGCGAACTCCTGGCGGCGGCGCGCACGGCCGATGGTGCGGGCGATCTGCGTCGCGTAGCGCTCCTCGCCGTACTCGCGCAGCAAACGGGCCAGCCGCCGCTCGTCCCAGGTGTTGACGATCTCGGCCGCGGTCAGCGGCTGCGACGGGTCCATCCGCATGTCCAGCGGCGCGTCGTAGGCATAGGAGAAGCCGCGCTCCCACGTGTCGACCTGCATCGACGACATGCCCAGGTCCAGGTACACGAGGTCCGCGACCAGCCGTTCCTGGCGCAGCTCGTGCAGCGCGGTGACGAAGTCGGCGCGGATGAAACGCGTCTCGCACGGCACCTCGGCCGCCAGGGCGGCGAACCGCTCCTCGGCGAGCGGATCGCGGTCCACCCCGATGAGCATCCCGCCGGGGCCCAGGCGGTCCGCGATGAGCCGCGCGTGGCCACCGCCGCCGACGGTGCAGTCCACCGCGGTCTCGCCCGGCCGGGGGTCGGCCAGCTCGATGAGCTCGCCCGCCAGGACCGGGATGTGCGTCTTGGTCATGTCAAGCAGTGTTGCCAAGGCTCGCCGTGATGTCGGGGATGCGGGTCAGGACGTCCTCGAAGTTGTGCGCGTAGCGCGCGCGATCCCACACCTCAAGGCACTCACCGGAACCGGTGACGACGACCTCCTTGGTGAGGCCCGCGTACTCCATGAGAGTGGTCGGGATCATCACGCGGTTGGCGGCGTCGAGCTCGGTGTCAAAGGAGGCGTTGAAGAAGAACCGCTTCAGCTCCCGCGCCTTCCGCGAGGACGGGTTCAGGCCGGCCAGCGATGCCCCGGTGAACTCGTCGTAGTCCGCGGGGGTCCAGATCGCGACCGTCCGCGGCGCGCCCGCTTCGACCTCGTGCGAGGGAGCGAGCACCACGCCGGTGGCCAGCGCTCCGCGGAACTTGGCCGGAATGGTCAACCGGTGCTTCGCGTCGAGCGCGTGTTCGAAGGTTCCGCGAAAGGTCAAAGGAGCTCATACGGGGCTTGGTGCTCAAACCCGGGTGGCTGGGTGGGAGGAGCCCTGCCACCCGGGTTCCTGAAGCGGCGCCCACAGTATCCCACTCTCTCCCACAATGCAACCCAAATCGCACCTGTTGCCCCACAAAGTGGCCCACCAAGGCCCCGGCCGGTTGAAAACCCTTACCTTTGCGGGCGATCTGGGGTGGGACGCCACCACACCGAGGGCCCGGTGAGAGGGCACGAACGCGTGCAGATCGCCGGTCTGCAGACCTGGCTTGCAGATCGGGCGCGATTCCGTCCGGAACGTATGCATGGATACGTCGACACGGAGGCGTCGCTTCCGTCTGCCCGGGTGGCGC
>DATBQV010000336.1:0-6185 GCA_036560625.1 Gemmatimonadales bacterium | reverse complement strand
TCGCAGGAAGCGAACCCCCACGCCCAGACTCTCGACGATCGAAGCCACCTCGGAGGGGCGCTCGGAGCCGACATGGCGGAGCCGCGTGATCGCGCCCAGCGCGGCGGCGGTCAGTACGAGATCCACGCCGTACGCGGCGGCCGGTCCGGCGAACCCATAGAGCAGCCCGCCAAGCGCGGGCCCGATGACCGCGGCGAGCTGCCAGATCGAGCTCCGCCACGCGATGGCGTTGGGATACAGCTCCCGCGGCACCAGCTCGGCGCCCAGCGCCTGGCGCGCCGGCTGGAGGAAGCTCCGGGCAACGCCGGTCACGAAGATCACGCCGTAAATCGGCCAGATGTGCCGCGCCGCGATGCCACCCGGCGCCAGCGTGAAGCCGAGCAGGGCCGCGGCACAGGCCAGCATCACCAGGATCGCGAGGGCCACCACGCGCCGGCGGTTCATGCGGTCCGCGACGTGCCCCGCGAACAGCGCGATCCCGATGAAGGGGAGCGCCTCGGCTAGACCGACGAGGCCAAGGGAGAGCGGATCCTTGGTAACGGCGTAGATCTGCCACGCAACAACGACTTCCTGCATCTGGGTTGCGACGGTGAGCACCAGCACACTTCCGACGAGGCGTCGGAAGTCGGGGAAGCGGAGGGCTGCGTATGGGTCGTGCGCGTCCGGGGCGCTGGAGTCGCCCGTCATCCCCCGTTGCACTGGAGCGGCTGCCCCAGCGGAGTGGCGTCTACGATCATCGCGGTCGTGTCGGCGACGCCGGCCATGGTACCGGACACGAACGCCGTGCCCGGCGCGACGCCGAGGACCACGGAGGAATCGCCGGACTGGGGTGTGACGGTCACGACGAGCCCATTGCTGGTCCGCCAGGTGACCGGACGGATGCTGGGCGCGAGCGGCTGGCCCAGCGAGTCAAACGCGGTGAGCGACAGGAACGTCGTGAAGCCCTTGCGCAGGCACACGGCGTCGGGGATGACATTGACGCTGAAGACGAGGCGCTTGACCACGATCGTCACCGCGGCGGCCTGAGTGCCGGCGGCGGCACTGATGGTCGTCTTGCCCGGGGCCACCGCCGTCACGAGACCCTGGGTCGAGATCGTCGCGACGTTGCCCGCGCTCGATTGCCAATGCACGGCCCGGCCGGACAGGAGATTCCCCGCGCTGTCCCGCGCGGCCACGGTCATGAGGAGCGTATCGGCGACGAAAACCGTGTCCTGCGCGCTCGAAATGGTGAGGCTCGCCACCGGCACCAGACTGGCTGGAGTCGGATCCAGCGGTCCGCCGGAGCAACCGATGGCGCTTATGACGACCAGGACCGCGAGTCCCAAGCGAGCCACGTGAGTACCCCAGGAGGAGGTTGGCAAAGCGGGCGCAGTGCAAAGATCGACAATTGAAGCCGGAAACTAAAGACATGGCAACCGGCGCGACTTACCGGCGGCGCGCGAGAGCTGCCAGGAGCGCGGGGTGTTGCACCTTCGTTCTACCCCCGCATAAGTCGTTTTCCCACCGCGAGAAAGACGGCCGGCCCGAGCACCCTGCACCCGGCCTGATTTGTGCCTTCCTCGTCGGCCGAATGTCCCGCAGAATTCTTGCCGCGTGCGCGGTCCCAGCTCTTGCGCTCCCGCTGCGCTCCGCACCCGCCCTCGCTCAGGGGGCGGCGGCGTCCGTCGCGCTTCCCGATCTGAGCCGGCCCGAGGCCGCGCCGCCGCCCGACTCCGCCGACCCGGCCGGGAGCCTCCGGGGCCGGCGACCATCTGGCCGACGTGGCGGCGCGGTACCGGGTGACGCCGGAGGAGATGCTGACGAACACCCCAACACCGAGCCACCGATGGCACCCGAGTCCGCGACATCCGCCGCTACCGTCTCCGCAGTCGCCCCGCATCAGGCGTTCGACCGCACCGCCGTCGCGATCCTCGGAACGATGGTGTCGCTCATCGTGGTGCTCGCCGCGGTCCTGATCACCGTGTCGGTGAGCCCGACCACCACGCCGGCGCCTACAGCGCAAACATCGCCACCCCCGCACCGAGCATAAGCAGGGTCGCGAAGGCGACGCCGACCCGGCTGAGCCACGAGCTGGGCTGCCCCTCCATGAGGCGCGCGTCCACCGCGACCGCGAGAATGCCCACCAGCAGCAACGGCGCCAGGAGACCGTTCAGCACCGCGCTCCAGTAGAGCGCGCGCAATGGGTTCACGTTGGTGAAGTCCAGCCCGATCCCGCCCAGCATCGCCACCACGACCACCACGTAGAATCTCGGGGCCGCGCGGAGGCTCCGGTCGAGCCCCTGTTTCCACCCGAAGGTCTCGGCGAGCGAGTAGGCCGCGGAGCCGGCGAGGGTCGGGATCGCGAGCAGCCCCACCCCGATCAGGCCCGCCGCATAGAGGCCGGCCGCCAGGCTTCCGGCGAGCGGCTTGAGCGCAAGCGCCGCCTGGCGTGAGCTCTGGAGATCGGTGATCCCGGCGCGATGCAGCGTGAGCGCGGTCGTGAGGATGATGAAGAACATCACCAGATTGGAGAAGAACGTTCCGACGCCCACATCCATGCGGCGCGATCTCAGCTCGCGCGGGCTCGCGCCCTGCCGGCGGCCGAGCGTCACTCGGCCCATCGCCTTCTCCTCCTCGACCTCCTGCGACGCCTGCCAGAAGAAGAGATACGGGCTGATCGTGGTGCCCAGGATCGCCACCAGGGTGCCCCATTCATTGCGCGTCGCAGGGAGACGGGGAACGAGCGCGTCGCGTGCCACCGACCGCCAGTCGGGGTGGAGCAACAGGGCCGTGGCGACGTACGCCAACAGCACGAGCGCGAGCCATTTCAGCACCCGCGCGATGCTCCGGTAGTGGAAGCGGATCGTCGCCCAGCTGATGAGCACCGCGAACACCACCGCCCAGTAGTGGGAACCGAGCCCCGTAAACAGCTCGGCGGCGTCGGCCATGCCGGAGAGATCGGCACCGATGTTGACGGCGTTCGCGACGAGGAGCATGACGGCGCAGGCGACCACGAGCCACCGGGGGAACTTGTGCCGCAGGCCGGCGGTGAGACCGCGGCCGGTGACCATGCCGATGCGGGCGCACATCATCTGCACGGCGGCCATCAGGGGCCAGGTCAGCAGCGCGGTCCAGAGGAGCGATGTCCCGAGCTGCGCGCCCGCGATGGAGTAGATCGCGATGCCGGAGGGATCGTCGTCGGCGGCGCCGGTCACCACGCCCGGACCGAGCGCGTGCAGGAAGCGGCGGATGGCGGAGCGGCGAGGCGGGGGAACCCGGGCGGGTGCGGCGTCGGCCATGAGTGCGGCGGGCCCCATATGCAGAGCGCCCGCTTTTTCGAGCGGGCGCTTTCGGATGCTTCGGGTGCAGCGGAGAGCCACTGGTCGGACTTGAACCGACGACCGCCCGATTACGAATCGGGTGCTCTACCGCTGAGCTACAGTGGCCGAACGGTTGGTGACCCTGATGCCCTGGCGCGGATTCGAACCGCGACGCCTTGCGGCACTACCCCCTCAAGATAGCGTGTCTACCAGTTTCACCACCAGGGCGCGGCCCAACATTCTAGCGTCGCCGCGTGAGGGGGTCAACCCTCGGCGCCGCTAGTTGTTGCCAGTGATCTGCTCGCCGACCGGAGGGCTCGCGCTGGGGGCAAAGACGCTGCTGCCGGTGTAGCACCCGATGATCGAGTGGTTGCCGGCCGAGAAGGTGTTCTTCTTGACCGTGAGCGACGCGGCTCCCGTGTTGTCCACCTTCTTGGTTCCGAGAGTCGTGGCGGGAGACGGACAGGATCCGCCGTCCCCGAAGACGATGTTGCCGCTGATGGGTGCCTGGAATTGACTGAAGACCTGCGCGCTGATCATGACGTCCTGGTTGCTCGCCGCCGGGTTGGGGGTGGGACTGACCAGCGTCGCCGTCGGTGCCAGCACCACCAGATACGGGAAGGTACCGGAGCTTGCACCGAAGCTGCCCTGCGCCGCGAAGGTCGCCGTGAGCGTCTTCTGACCGGCGCTGGTGGGCGTCAGCGTGCACTGCTGTGCGGCAGCCGACGCGGTGCAACTCACGCTGCCGTCGCTCACCGTCACATTGCCTGGAGGCGTGCCGAGCACCGAGGTGACCGAGTAGCTCACGACGACCGGGTCAGTCGGGAACGACGGGCTGTTACCGCTCGGGGCGGCGGCTCCCGTGATCGACGTGAACGTGGTGATCAGCGAGACCGTGTGGCTCGCGGTCCCGGAGCTGGCCGCAAAGGCGTCGTTGCCTGCGTAGCTCGCGGTGATGGTCCGGTTGCCGACGGAAATCGGGAAGATGTTGCATTGGCCCGTGCCGGCAGGGGACAATGTGGCGCTACAGGACACCTGCCCGTCGCTCACGGTCACGGTGCCGCTCGGCGCGCCGGTTGCCGCCGTCACGGTGAACACGACCGTGACCGGTTGCGTCACCAGCGAGGGATCCGGGTTGTCGCTGTTGACCGTGGTCGTGGTCGGCGCCTTGGTGACCTGCACCGAGGCCGATTGGACGATGGCGACGCCACCCGCCTGGGCCGAGATCCGGTAGGTACGGACCTTCGTGCCCTTGAAAGAGAAGGTCGCGGTGCCGTTGGCGCCGGTGGTTCCCTGCCCTGGCGTGAGCGTGCCCGAAGGATCGTCCGCGGCGGGCGTGACGCTGACACCCGGCATCGGATTGCCGAGCACGTCGCGCACCGCAACGGTGATGGTACTGGTGGCCCCGATCGCTACCGTCCCCGGCGAGGCGGACACACCCGAAAGTGTCGCGCTGGGGGCCCCGCTCGTCACCGCGATCTGGGTCGACGTGACCGCAGCGAGATTGGCCCCCGAGAAGCTGAGCGTGAAGTTGCCGACCGCGCCGCCGATGGTGAGATCCGTGAACGTCGCGAGGCCCGTGGCATCAGTCGGTTGCGTGAGCTGCCCGGCAACCGCGCCACCCACCGGCGCGCCGGCACCGAGCGAGGCGGTCACGGCAATGCCCGCCTGCGCCACCGGGTTGCCGAGATTGTCGCGGAGCTGCACCTGCGGCTGGCGCGTGAGGGTCTGTCCTACGGTGGCCGTGGCGGCGGGCTGGGTCGTGATGGAAAGCTGGCCCGCGCTGCCGCTCGTGGCCGTGGAGGAGAAGGTGATCGGTGAGCCCGGAATGTCGCCGGCGTTGGCGACGGCGGTCTGCGGGCCTGCAGCCGGGCCCAGCGTGCGCTGCGTGGAAGCGGTTCCGTCGCCGGCGGTCGCGCTCGTGCCCGGCGTCACGCTGCCTCCACCGGTCACCGACCACGAAACGACGATTCCTGGAACGGGATTGCCCTGCCCGTCCACGGCCTTGACGATCAGGGAGCTGGAGAGCGTGGCGCCGGCCGGCGCCGTCTGCCCCTCGCCGGATACCAGCTGGAACCTGGCCGGCGTGCCCGCGGAGATCGTGGCCGTGAAGGAGGCGACGACCTGCGAAGACCCGACCACATTCGCTTGGACTTTGTGGCTTCCCGCCTGCGTGCCGAGAATCCAGAGCGCGGCCGCGTTACCGCTGTTGTCGGTCACGGCGGTATCGGGCTGCGTCCGGCCCCCACCCGCGTCGGGCGTGAACGCCACGCGCACCTGGGCCACCGGCCGATTGGTGGCGTCGGTGATCTTGACCACGAGTGAGTCGGGAAGAATGCCGCCGGCGACGCCCGACTGGCCGCTACCTTTGACGACCGCGATCGCGGCCGGCTGATTGGCACTTGGCAGCAGCAGGTCACTGCCGCCGCAGCCGAGCGCAAGGGAAAGCGCCGCCACGGCGCCAAGACGAAAGCGCGCCAGCATGGACGAAGGAACCATTGAACGGCCACGACCGCCGATGGAATTCGGCGCTAAGATACCGGCCGAGCCGAGCGGCGTAAGGGGGGAACCGGCGACGATTCGCTAACCCGATCCCCCGCAACGTTTTGCCATCCCAGTTGTGCGACGATGACACTGGAACGTTGGGGAGGAAATCTCCGCCGCGCGGTGAGGGCGCTCACCGCCGGAAGTTGCAGCCGCGGAGAGGGGGTCGCGGCCTGCTACGGATCGACCTCGTGGGACACCGGCGCGGACGTCGAGCCGGTAAAGTTGGTGTTGCCGGTGTAGGTCGCGGTCACCGTGCGCGGGGTGCCGGTGCCGATCGGCGCCAGAATGGTGCAGCTGCCCACCCCACCCGCATTGACCGAGCCGTTGCAGGATCCACCG
>DATBQV010000335.1:0-3845 GCA_036560625.1 Gemmatimonadales bacterium | reverse complement strand
AACCCCGCGCCGCAAGGACCGATCGCGCTGATCGGCCCGGGGACGGGACTGGGCCAGGGGTTTCTGCTCTGGGACGGCGAGCGCTACCGGGTGTACCCGTCCGAGGGCGGACACGGCGACTACGCCCCGCACGATGAGCTGCAGAGCGATCTGCTGGAGTTCCTGCGCGGGCAATTCGGTCACGTGTCCTGGGAGCGGCTGCTCTCGGGCCCGGGGCTGGTGAACGTCTACCGGTTTCTGGTCGCCTCCTCGGCGGCGCCGGAGCAGGCGGCGGTGCGCGCCGAGATGGAGAAGGAAGATCCCGCCGCGGTCATCAGCCGGCACGGTCTCGCCAAGACCGACCGCCTGGCCGATCGCGCGCTCGATCTCTTCTGCGGGCTGCTCGGCGCCCAGGCGGGGAACCTCGCGCTCACGGTCATCGCGGCCGGCGGCGTCTATCTGGCGGGCGGCATCGCGCCGCGCATCGTGGAGCGCCTCAAGACCGGACCGTTTCTCGCCGCGTTCCGGGACAAGGGGCGCATGTCCGAGCTGCTGGCGCGCGTCCCGGTGCACGTCATCGTCAATCCGAATGGCGGCCTGCTCGGCGCGGCGGCGGTCGCCGCGCGGCTGGCCTAACCCAATACGAAGTGGAAGGCACGAGTATGACCAAGCGAACCACCCAAACCGCCATGCAGGCGCTCCTCGACCTGGGGCAGAGCGTGTGGCTGGACTATCTGCGCCGCGGGATGCTGCGCTCGGGCGAGCTGCAATCGCTCATCGACGAGGGGCTGCGCGGGATGACCTCGAACCCGACGATCTTCGAACACGCCATCGGCGGGAGCACGGACTACGACGACGAGCTGCGAGCGCTCGCTCCATCGGAGCGGAGCGACCTCGAGATCTTCGAGCGGCTGGCGATCGAGGATGTCCGTCACGCGACCGATCTGTTCCGCCCGGTCTACGAGGCGACGGCGGGCCGGGACGGCTTCGTGTCGCTGGAAGTCTCGCCCACGCTCGCCCGCGACACCGCCCGGACGATCACCGAGGCGCGGCGGCTCTGGGGCGCAGTGGATCGGCCCAACCTGATGATCAAGGTGCCGGGCACGAAGGAGGGCTGGCCGGCGATCGAGCGGCTCCTCACCGAGGGCGTCAACGTCAACATCACGCTGCTCTTTTCGCTGGAGAACTACCGCCAGGTGGCGGAGGCGTACGTGCGCGCGCTCGACGCGCGCCTCAAGGCGGGCCAGCCGATCGACCGGCTGGCGTCGGTGGCGTCGTTCTTCGTAAGCCGGGTGGATACTGAGACCGATCGGCGTATCGGCGCGAAGGGCGGCGCGCTGCTCGAGCTGCGGGGCAAGGTCGCGATCGCGAACGCGCAGCTGGCGTACGCCTGGTTCCGCGAGCTGTCCCGGAGCACCGCCTGGCAACGGCTCGCCGCCGCCGGAGCCCGTCCCCAGCGGCTTCTCTGGGCCAGCACCGGCACCAAGAACCCGGCCTACTCGGACGTCGTGTACGTGGACACGCTCATCGGTTCCGAGACGATCAACACCATGCCGCCGGCGACGCTCCAGCTCTTCGAGGATCACGGCACGATCCGGCCGACCCTCCCGGACGATACCAGCGAGGCGCAGGGGATCATGCAACGGCTGGCGGCGGGCGGGATCGACTTCACCGACGTCACCCGCGCGCTGGAGGACGACGGGATCGAGAAGTTCGCCGCGTCGTTCGACACGCTGCTGGGCGTGATCGGCACCAAGCGCAAAGCCCTCGTCGCGCAGGCGCCGCCGAGACACTCGGCGGTGGTCCGGGCGTTCGAGGCGGCGGTGGCTGTCCGGCTGGACGCGAGCGACGTCGCCCAGCTGCCCAAGCGGATCTGGGCACGCGATCCAACCGTCTGGAAGGACGATCCCAACACGCCGGAGATCCGCGACCGCCTGGGCTGGCTCACCGTGGGCGAGGCGATGGCGCAGCAGGTCGCGTCGCTCACCGACCTTGCCGCCGAGGTGCGCGCCGAGTTCAACCGGGTGGTGCTCTGCGGCATGGGCGGCTCGAGTCTCGCTCCCGAGGTGCTCTGGCGCACCTTCGGCGCCGCGAAGGGGCACCCGTCGCTCCACGTGCTCGACAGCACCGATCCCCGCGCCGTACGGCTGGCGGAGCAGGGCGGCGATCTGGCAAGGACGCTGTTCATCATCTCCAGCAAGTCCGGCACAACCCTGGAGAGCGACAGCTTCTTCAGCTATTTCTGGCACCGCACCGGCGGCCGGGCCGCGCAGTTCGTCGCGATCACCGATCCCGGGACCGTGCTGGAGACGCTCGGCTACGACCGCCGATTCCGCCGGACTTTTCTCAATCCGCCGGACATCGGCGGCCGCTACTCGGCGCTCTCGTTCTTCGGCCTGGTGCCCGCGGCGCTGATCGGCGTCGACATCGCCACCCTGTTGCACCGCGCGCACCGGATGGCCGAGGGCTGCGCGGCCTGGGTGCCCGCGCTCGAGAACCCGGCGGCATGGCTCGGCGCGGTGCTCGGTGAGGGCGCGCTGGCCGGGCGGAACAAGGCAACGTTCGTGCTCTCGCCCGGCATCGGGAGCTTCGGTCTCTGGGTGGAGCAGCTGATCGCGGAAAGCACCGGGAAGGAAGGCAAGGGGATTCTCCCGGTGGCCGACGAGCCGCTCGGGGCGCCCGACGTCTACGGCGACGACCGGCTGTTCGTGTCCATGACTCTGGCCGGCGAAGCCGATCCCGGCGCGGACGCGCGGCTCGCGGCGCTGGAGCGTGCCGGCCATCCGGTGGTGCATCTCCGGCTGGACGATCGCTACGACATCGGGCAGGAGTTTTTCCGCTGGGAATTCGCGACAGCGGTGGCGGGCTCGGTGCTTCGGATCAACGCGTTCGACCAGCCGAACGTGGCCGAGAGCAAGGCCAACACCAAGGCCGTGCTGGCGAAGGGCAGCCCCTCCTCGCCGCCGGCGTCGGCGGAAGAGGTGGCGAAGTTCCTGGCCGATATCAAGCGGGGCGACTACCTCGCCATCACGGTGTATCTGCCGCCCACGCCGGAGAACGATCAGCGCCTCGCGGCCATCCGCCTGCGCCTGCGCGACCGGCTCAAGGTCGCCACGACGCTCGGGTACGGTCCGCGCTTCCTGCATTCCACCGGGCAGCTTCACAAGGGCGGCCCGCCGGTCGGGCACTTCCTCCAGATCACGGACGAGGCGAAGGACGATCTCGTCATTCCGGACCAGCCGTTCACGTTCGGCCGGCTGGAGGCGGCGCAGGCGGAGGGCGATCTGGTGGCGCTCCGGGCCCGCGGGCGTCCGGCGATCCGGGTGGTGGACCTCGGGCTGCTCGAGCGGTGACGATCACCCACGTCTTCTTCGACGTCGGCGGGGTCCTCGGCAGCAACGGGTGGGATCGGGATCAGCGCGCCGCGGCCGTGCGGCATTTCGGCCTCGACGCGGCGGAGCTGGAGGACCGGCACGACGAGTCCAGCGCCATGCTGGAACAGGGCCGGATCGGGCTGGACGAATACCTGCGCAACACCGTGTTCTTCCGGCCCCGCCTTTTCGAGCTGGAGGCATTCAAGGCGTTCATGCTCGCGCAGAGCATGCCGTTTCCGGAGACGATCGAGCTGGCCCGGGGCCTGGCGCGCACCGGGCGCTATCGGATGATGACGATCAACAACGAGTCGGATGAGCTGAATCGGTACCGGATCGAGCGCTTCGGCCTGCGCGACATCTTCGCGACGTTCTTTTCGTCCTGCTGGATCGGCGTGCTCAAGCCCGCCCGCCGGATCTACGAGATGGCGCTCGCGATGTCCCAGGCGGAGCCGGGACACTCGGTATTCATCGACGACCGCGAGCGCAACCTGG
>DATBQV010000334.1:0-2021 GCA_036560625.1 Gemmatimonadales bacterium | reverse complement strand
GACCGCGCGTGACCGAGGCCCGCGTCACCGCCCGCGGCGCCGATCGCTGGCGCGCGGGCCATCCCTGGATCCACAAGAGCGAGGTGCGCGGCGGACCGGACGAGCCCGGTCTGGTTCGCGTCCGCGACCCGCGCGGCAAGTTCATCGGACAGGCGCTGTACTCGCCGGCCTCCGAGATCAGGCTGCGCCTGCTCGAGCCGACCGACCGGGCCGTGGACGCCGCGTGGTGGCGCGAGCGACTCTCCGCCTGCCTCGCGCGCCGGGTGGGCATCGACGCCACGGCCTACCGCGTCGTGCACGCCGAAGGCGACGGCCTGCCGTCGCTCATCGTCGACCGCTACGACCGCTGGATCGTCGCCCAGATCCTCTCCGCTGGCCTCGAGACGTTCCGTGTCGACGTGATCTCCGCCATCGTCGACGTGCTCCGGCCCGAGGGCGTGCTGCTCCGCCATGACACGCCCGTCCGCCGCCGCGAGCGCCTGCCGGAGGAGACCGAGCTCGCCCATGGCGCCGTGCCGGAGTGGGTCGAGGTGCGGGAGGGGCGAATCCGCTACTTCGCGGCGCCGGGCACCGGCCAGAAGACAGGCGCGTTTCTGGACCAGCGACCGAACCGTCTGCTGGCGGCGGAGCTTGCCGTCTCGGGTGGTCGGTCGCTCGACTGCTTCGCCTATCACGGGTCGTTCGCGCTCCACCTCGCCGCCCGCTCAGCGGAGGTCCTGGCCATCGACTCCAGCGCCGGCGCGCTCGCGCGCGGGGCGGTGAATGCCGAGCTGAACGGCTTCGACAACATCGTCTGGCGCGAGGGCGATGCCTTTGCGACGCTGCGCGCCTTCGAGCGCGCGCGCGAGCGGTTCGACACGGTCGTCCTGGATCCGCCTGCCTTCGCCAAGGGAAAATCCACCGTATCGCAGGCGCTCCGGGGCTACCACGAGATCAATCTCCGCGCCATGCGGCTGCTCACACCCGGCGGGCACCTGCTCACCGCCTCCTGCTCCTTCCACGTCCGCCTTCCGCTGTTCCTCGAGATGCTGGCGGCGGCCGCTGCCGACAGCGGCCGCCGTCTCGTCCTCCGGCGAGTCCTCGGCCAGGGAGAGGACCACCCCGAAGTCCTGACCATCCCCGAAACCGGCTACCTCAAAGGCGCTGTGCTCCAAGCGAGGTAACCGGGCCTGGCACGTTGACTTGACCCGGCCGTTCTGCCAGCTTGCGGGCACGCTCACCCGTAGTTCTTCATGCGTCGCCCGAAGGGTCGTACGATGGCATCATTGGGTGCTTGGTCCAGCCCAGCCGCATGCTGACCGCCGCTCAGGCGCTGCGCGTGGAGCGCCGCCGCCGACCGCGTCCCTCCACGAAGCAGCAGTACCACGAGTACATCCTCCAGAAGATCGAAGCCTACAAGAACTCGCTCCGGCGCGATCAGCTGCTCCGTCTGGGAGACGAAGCGAACCAGGAGCTCCAGGCGGCGGCCGAGGGACAGTTCGTTCTGACCGAAGTGGTGATGCTGGACAGCGTGGACGAGCTGATCAAGCGGCGCCTCAAGCTGAAGCCGTTCAGCAAGTGGAAGACCTGGATCAAGGCCCTGCGCGAGGTCCAGCGCGACACCACGCACTGGGGATTGGAGCCCGAGTGCCCGGTGGCCGCGCTGCTTTCGCGAGTGGAGCCGCACGACGAGGCGGTCGTGGTCGGCAGCGGCGCCGACGGCGCCGCGTTCCTGCTCGCCGCGCACGATGTGCCGGTCACCTTCCTCGCCGGCGACCTCGGCAGCGTGGACCGGGTGGAGTCGCGGGTCGAGGACGAGTCTCTCGCCGTCCCCATCATTGCGACGGTGGTGGACTTCGAGCTCTGGTGCCCGCCGCTCCCCGACGAGATCGCGATCACCGTGCTCGATGCCGGCGAGGTCGGCGACCTCGACCCGGCGATCCGCTCCGGGCTCGTCAGCGCCCTCCAGGACAGAACCCCGCAAGCCGGCGTGCACGTCCTGTTGCCGGGCCGCGGTCGGATGGCACCGGAGGCGCTGCTGC
>DATBQV010000333.1:0-6083 GCA_036560625.1 Gemmatimonadales bacterium | reverse complement strand
CTCGGGCGTGGGATGTCGGAGCGCGAAGCGGAGCGTCTCGTCGGAATCGTCGGCGAGCCGGTCGTCGATGAGCCTCGCACCCACCGCCCAGCCGGGACGTCCAGTCTCGAGTGCGCGCAGCCCCTTCTGGAGCGCCTCCTTGAAGGTGCGGCCGATCGCCATCGATTCGCCCACCGATTTCATCTGCGTGGTGAGCCGCGGATTCGCCGCCGCGAACTTCTCGAACGCGAAGCGCGGGCACTTCACCACGACGTAGTCGAGCACGGGCTCGAACGACGCGGGGGTCGTCTTGGTGATGTCGTTTGGCAGCTCATCCAGCCGATAGCCCACGGCCACCTTGGTGCCGATGCGCGCGATGGGGAATCCGGTTGCCTTGGACGCCAGCGCGGATGAGCGCGACACCCGCGGGTTCATCTCGATGACGAGCTGCTCTCCGTTGGCCGGGTTGACCGCGAACTGGATGTTGCAGCCCCCGGCCGCGACGCCCACTTCGCGGATGACCGCGATGGAGGCATCACGCATCTGCTGGTACTCGCGGTCGGTCAGCGTCATCGCCGGGGCGACCGTGATCGAGTCCCCGGTGTGGACGCCCATCGGGTCGACGTTCTCGATCGAGCAGACGATCACGACGTTGTCGGCGCTGTCGCGCATGACCTCCAGCTCGAATTCCTTCCAGCCGATGATGCTCCGCTCGACCAGCACCGACCCCACCGGCGACAGCTCGAGTCCCCGGCGGATCAGCTCCTCGAACTCTTCCTTGTTGTAAGCGATGCCCCCGCCGGTGCCACCCAGCGTGAAGGAGGGCCGGCAGATCGCCGGGTAGCCCGTCGTCTCCACCGCCTCCCGGGCCTCCGCCACACTGCGCACGACCCGGCCCTGCGGCGTCGCGAGCCCGATCCGCCGCATCGCGTCGGCGAATTCCTCGCGATCCTCGGCGACCCGGATGGCCCGCTCGTTGGCCCCGATCAGCTCGACGCCGAACTTGGTGAGCGTCCCGTCGCGGTAGAGGGCCATCGCTACGTTGAGCGCCGTCTGTCCGCCCATCGTCGGCAGCAGGGCGTCGGGGCGCTCCCGCTCGATCACCTTGGCCACCCAGTCCGCCGTCACCGGCTCGATGTAGGTCCGGTCGGCCAGCTCGGGATCGGTCATGATCGTCGCGGGATTCGAATTGACGAGAATGACCCGGTACCCTTCCTCCTTGAGCGCCCGCACGGCCTGGGTGCCGGAGTAATCGAACTCGGCGCCCTGCCCGATGACGATCGGGCCGGAGCCGATGAGGAGGATGGTCTCGAGATCAGTCCGCTTCGGCATCGACGACTCCCCGCAACGTCTCATCCAGTGTGATGGTGGCGCGCCACCCGGTGGCACGCTCGATCTTGGTCGGATCGCCGACCAGGTACGGCACGTCCCGATTCCGGGTGAGCACCGGATCGGGCACAGGCTCGACGTCGGCCTGGAGCAGGCGCGCGATCCGCGTCAGCAGCTCACGAATCGACACGCCTTCGCCTCGGGCGACGTTATACACTTCGCCGGGCGCCCCCTTGTCCAGCAGGGCGAGGTAGGCCCCGACCACGTCGCGCACGTCGAGCAGATCCCGCACTGGGTCCAGGTTGCCCGTCGGCACCGTCTTCGCCCCCGACCCGCGGGCCGCCTTGATCCGCGCCACGAACGAGGGCACCACGAACGGCGCCGGCTGGCCCGCGCCGGTGTGCGGAAATGCGCGGGCGATGATCACGCCCAGTCCGCTCCGCCGCCACGCAGCCAGGGCGGCCACCTCGGCTCCCGCCTTGCTCGCCGCGTAGACCGACACCGGCTGCGCGAAATCGGTCTCGAGGCGCCGCGCCGCCGACCCCGTCCCGTAGACCTCCGCGCTCGAGGCCATCAGCACCCGGGTGCGCTCGGCGTCAGGGCGCTCCGCGAGCGCGTCGAGCAGCAGCGCGGTCCCCAGCGTGTTCACCTGCCAGGCACGGCCGGGGTCACGGCGCGCGTCGCTGGTCGAGCTGACCGCGGCGAGGTGGGCCACCGCGTCCGCGCCATCGGTCATCGCCGCGCGAACCGAATCGGGATCGGCCAGCTCCAGCGGCACCACGCGCACCCGCCCGGCGTCCGCTCCCAGCCACTCCGGTGTGGGAGCCCAGCCGGGCCGGCAGGCCGCGGTCACGTCATGACCCCGCTCCGCGAGCGCCCGTACGAGTCGCCGTCCGACGAAACCGTCCGCGCCGGTGACCAGGACCCTCACGCCCGTCGGGCCAGCCGCGCGAGATCGGCGTCCACCATCGAGCGCACCAGGTCATCGAACGAGACGGTCGGCGACCAGCCCAGTCGAGTTCGCGCCTTGCTCGGGTCCGCCAGGAGGACGTCGACCTCCGCCGGCCGCAGAAACCGCGGGTCGATCACCACATGCTTCTGCCAGTCGAGTCCGACGTGCGAGAATGCGATCTCCACGAGCTGCCGCACGCTGTGCGCGATGCCGGTGCCGATGACGTAGTCCTCGGGTGCGGGCGGCTGCAGCATCCGCCACATGGCGTCGACGTAGTCGCCGGCGAAACCCCAATCGCGCTTCGCGTCGAGATTGCCGAGCTGGAGCTGGCGCGTCAGTCCGAGCTTGATGCGGGCGACGCCATCCGAGACCTTGCGGGTCACGAACTCGATTCCCCGCCGGGGCGACTCGTGGTTGAACAGGATACCGCTGACCGCGTACAGCCCGTAGGACTCCCTATAGTTCACGGTGATCCAATGGCCGTACACCTTGGCCACCCCATACGGCGATCGGGGGTAGAACGGGGTCGTCTCCCGCTGCGGCGAGTCCTGCACCTTGCCGAACATCTCCGACGAGCTGGCCTGATAGAACCGGGCCGAGGGGTGAACCAGCCGGATCGCCTCGAGGATCCGGGTCACGCCAAGGGCCGTGAACTCGCCCGTCAGGACCGGCTGGGTCCACGAGGTAGGGACATAGCTCTGCGCGGCCAGGTTATAGACCTCGTCGGGCCGAGTCGCCTGGAGCACGACGGTAAGGGAATGCTGGTCCAGGAGGTCCGCGGGAACGATCTCGACCCGGTCGAGCAGGTGATCGATCCGCTCGTAGCTGTCGTGGCTCGTCCGCCGAACCACCCCGAAGACGCGGTACCCCTTCGCGAGAAGGAGCTCGGCGAGGTACGAGCCGTCCTGGCCGGTGATCCCGGTGATGAGCGCGGTGGGCACCTTCAGCCCCTCCAGGGTTGCACAAGATGAGTCACAGGAATAGCTTTCGAGGCTTTTCCGGCATTTCGGGCAACGTCTCTGTTGAGGACCACACGATGGCACGGGTCTGCGCTGTGTGCGCCAAGGGGCCGATCACCGGCCACAACGTAAGCCACGCGAAGAACCGGACCAACCGCCGGTGGTATCCGAACCTTCAGACGGTTCGGGTCCTGGTGGACGGCGCCCCGCGCCGCGTCCGCGTGTGCGGACAGTGCATCAAGAGTAATCGGATCACCAAGGTCACCTGACGGCGTCGTCGCCGAGCGGGGGCCGGACTCAAAGAAAAAGGGGACCCGAGGGTCCCCTTCGTCGTTTCGGGAGAGCGGCCCGATCACGCGTCCAGCAGCTCGATGCGGGCAACGTCCGCTCCGTCACCGGGCCGATGACCCAGCTTGAGGATCCGGGTGTACCCGCCAGGCCGGGCCGCAAACCGGGGTCCGATCTCCGCGAACAACTTGGTCAGCGCCGCACGGTCCTTGATCTTCCGGCCCGCCAGGCGCCGCGCATGGAGATCGCCGCGACGCGCGAGGGTCACCAGTCGCTCCGCGAACGGGCGCAGCTCCTTGGCCTTGGCCTCGGTGGTCACGATCCGGCCGTGGACGAACAGACTGGTCGCCATGTTGTTCAGCAGGGCCCGCTTGTGCGTGGCCGTGCGGGACAGCTGGCGACCCTTGGCGCGGTGCCTCATTTCAGAGCCCTTCGACCGGTGCCGTGTGCGGCGCCGGCGGCGTGCCCGGGTTGGCGACGCGCAGATCGCCCTCGGCGTCCTCGAACCGCATGCCGAAGTTCAACCCCTCGCGCTGGAGCAGGTCGGCGATTTCCTGGATGGCCTTCTCGCCCACGTTCTTCACCTTGAGCAGATCGTCCTCGCTGAACTCGACCAGATCTCGCAGGGTCCGGATGTTCGAGTTCTTGAGCGAGTTGAGCGACCGCACCGACAGGCCGAAGTCGTCGATCAGCTTGCTGAGCCGCTGGCGGAGATTGCCCGCGGCGGGCGCGCCCGCCGGGCTCGCCGTGTCCCGGGCCATCGGGACCTTGCCGAACTCGACGAAGTAGCGGAAGTGCTCCTGCGCCAGGGCCGCGGCGTACGCGATGGCGTCCTCGGGCGTGATGGTGCCGTTGGTCTCGAGCGTTACCGTGAGCCGGTCGTAGTCAGTGCGCTGGCCCACACGCGTCTCGGCCACCGTGAAGTTGGCGCGCCGAACCGGGTTGTAGATCGCGTCGATCCGCACGAGATCCACCGGCAGGGAGCGATCGGCCGGATGCAGCTCGGCCTCGACGTACCCCCGGCCCTTGTTGACGTACAGCTCGCCGCCGATCTCCCGATCGTCCTGCAGCGTGAAGAGCAGGTGATCCGGATTCACCACGCGAACGGAGCCGTGCTCCTGGATGTCGCGCGCGTAGACCGCGCCGGCGCCCTCCCGCTTGATGTGGAGGACGGCTTCATCGACGTCTTCGGCCAGCACCAGCGTGAGCGCCTTGAGCCGCTGGATGATCTGGTGCACGTCTTCGAGCACGCCGGTCACGGTCTGATGCTCGTGCACGACGCCGTCGAGACGGAAGCCCCACACCGCGCTGCCCCGGAGGGAGGACAGCAGCAGCCGGCGGAGGGAGTTGCCGAGAGTGTAGCCGAAGCCGCGCTCCAACGGCTGGAGCCGGAACTCCGCGGCGTTGGGATTGTCGTCCCGCTTCGTCATTTCGACGACGTGGGGACGTACGAGGCCAGTCAGATCGATGGTCATGGTCACTTCGAGTACAGCTCCACGATGAGCTGCTCCTGGGCGTTGATCGGGATCGTCTCGCGGGTCGGGCGCTCGACGAGGCGGCCGGCGGCTTTGTCCTGGTCTATCGACAACCAGGAGACCGGGGCGCCGCGCGCCGCGCTTTCCTGCGCCAGCTTGACGGGCACCAGCTCACGGCTCGACGGCGCGACCCGCACTTCCTCGCCGGGCTCGACCCGGTAGGAGGCGATGTCGACGCGGTGGCCGTTGACCTCTACATGGCCGTGGCCGATGAGCTGCCGGGCCGCCTTGCGGCTGGCGGCGAAGCCCATCCGATAGACGATGTTGTCGAGCCGGGTCTCCAGGGCGATCAGCAGGTTCGTGCCCTTGACCCCCGGCTCACGCGTCACGGCAGCAAAGGTGTTGCGGAACTGGCTCTCCGAGAGCCCGTACATCCGCTTCACCTTCTGTTTTTCACGCATCTGCTTGGAGTATTCCGACGCCTTCCGCTGGCGGCCCTGGTTCTGGCCGTGCTGGCCGGGCGGGTATGCGCGCCGCTCGACGGGGCATTTCTCCGTCAGGCACTTGGTGCCCTTGAGGAAGAGCTTGGTCCCTTCGCGCCGGCAGAGGCGGCAGCTGGGTCCGATGTAACGAGACATGGCTCAGACCCGCCGTTTCTTGGGCGGCCGGCACCCGTTGTGGGGAATCGGGGTGACGTCGCGGATGGAGACCACCCGGAGGCCGACCGACGCCAGCGCCTGGATGGCGGACTCCCGTCCGCTTCCCGGACCCTGGACCCGGACGTGCACGCGGCGCAGCCCGAGATTCATCGCTTCGCGCCCGCAGTTCTCGGCGGCCACGGTTGCGGCGAAGGGGGTGGACTTCTTCGAGCCCTTGAAACCCGCCTTGCCGGCCGACCCCCATGCGAGCGTATTGCCCTTGAGGTCGGTGATGGTGATCAGAAGGTTGTTGAACGTGGCCGAGATGTGGGCGATGCCCTCGGACTCGACCACCTTCTTCCCGCGTTTCGCGCTCGCCTTGGCGGGAGCGGCCGCCGGGGCGGCGGCCGCTCCGGGCGCTGACGTCTCAGGCTGCTCGGGTGTGGGATTCGTCATCTTACTT
>DATBQV010000332.1:0-4003 GCA_036560625.1 Gemmatimonadales bacterium | reverse complement strand
CTCGAGCAGCATCGGCTCGGCCAGCGACCCGACGCGAATCCGCGGGCCGTGCAGGTCGAGCAGCACCGCCGCGCTGGCCGCGGTGCTCCGCGCGGCGATCGCGGCCTTGATCTCGGCGATCCACCGCCCCCGACCCTCCGGCGTCCCGTGCGACGCGTTGACCCGCACGACATCGACCCCGGCCTCCAGCAGGGCTGTCATCTTGTCAGGGGTATCCCAGGAGGGCCCGAGCGTGGCGACGATCTTGGTCCGGCGAACTGAAGCGAGCGGCACGGCATCCCTTGGATGAAGCGAGGAACTAGTTTAATCGCCCGCCGTCAGGCCCGCATCACGACCTCGCCCGCCACGACCGTAAGCCTCGCCCGGGCCCGCCGGAAGACGGCCGGCTCGACGGCCAGCGCGGGATCCACGTCCCAGGCCACAAGGTCGGCGTCCTGGCCCGGAGCCAGGGAGCCCCGGCGGTGAGCCACTCCCCCGGCCCGCGCCGGGGCCCGGGTGTAGGCCCGAATGGCGCTCTCGAAATCGAGGCGTTCGCCGGGGCGCCAGCCACCGGCGGGCGTCGCGTCGTCGGCTACCCTCAAGACCGCTGCGTAGATCCCCTCCCGCGGGTCGATCGACGCGACCGGGACGTCGCTCCCGAAGGCCAGGGTCGTCCCGGCGCCCCGGATGCTCTGGAAGCAGTACGCGCCCGCACCCCGCGCGCCCCAGTAGCGCTCGACCAGCGGGATGTCGGTGAGCAGGTGCGCGGGCTGCATCGAGACGACGATGCCCGCCCGCGCCGCGCGGCTCAGGTCCGCCGGATGGACGCATTGGAAATGCTCGATCCGATGCGGAATCGTCGTGGCGGGCACATCGGTCAGCAGGTCGAGCGCCCGCCGGACCGCCGCATCGCCAATCGCGTGGACCGTCGCGGCGAGCCCGGATTCGGCGGCGAGCCGCACCGCCTGTCCAGCCTCGTCCAAAGCCGTAACCGGCATGCCACGGTCCCGGCTGTGCTCATACGGCTCCAGCATCCAGGCGGTCTGCTTGCCCAGGCTCCCATCGAGGAACAGCTTGACGCCACCGATCGTGAGCCAGTCCGAGCCCTGCCCGCTCCGCACCCCATTGGCGACCAGTCTGTGGAGGGTCGCCACCGGCGGATGGAACAGCACCCGGAGCCGGAGGGCACCGGCTGTCTCGAGGTGCCGAAAGGCCCGGAGCACCTGCTCCGACTCCACGTCGTGGATTCCCGTGATCCCCAGCCGGTGCGCCTCCGCTTGGCCCTCGACGAGTGCCGTGAGCAGTGCGTCACCCGCGGGGGCGGGAATGACCGGCAGCACCAGCTCGACCGCCCGGTCGAGGAGGAGCCCGGTCGGCTCGCCGACGGCGTCCCTGATGATTCGTCCGCCGAACGGCTCGGGGGTGTCGCGGGTGATCCCGGCCGCCGCGAGGGCGGGGCTGTTGAGCCAGGCGGCGTGGAGGTCGAGGGAGTCGAGGCAGACCGGGCCGGCGTGCAGAGCGTCGAGCGACCAGCGGTCCGGGGCTTCGGTCCAGTCATTGGCGTCCCATCCCTGACCGCGCACCCATCCACCCTCCGGCACCGCTCCCGCCACGCGCCTCAGGGCCTCCGACCGGGTCCTGGCGCCTGCCAGGCGGACATGTCGTCGTCCGAGCGCCCAGGTCGCGAAATGGGTGTGGGCATCCACCAGCCCGGGTGTGACCAGGGCGTCGGGCAGCTCGACAACGGGGGTTCCGGGTGGAATCTGGCGCGCCAGGGTGGCAGCGGCCCCTACGGCACGGACGGCCCCGCGGTCCCACCAGATCGCGTCCCCGGACACCCCCGGAGCCAGGGTAAGGACCCGCCGAGCGCAGAGGAGACCGCTGGCGGTCCCGGGGGCGGGTGGTCCGGACGGGACGCTATCCACATGTGGAAAAGCCGCCAAAGTGAATATCCGAGAGGGCGTCTAGTGGGTTGAGAACGGATGAACATGACTTGACTTCGGAGTTGAAGTCAAAATCGTAAATGTCAATTTTACAGGCGTTTATGAGCGATGAAATTAACTACATCCACGCATGGCGACACTGTCGCTAGGGCTGCCGGAATTATGCATACTGGCGACTTTGCCACATTGTCGACACGCTCGTTTTCAGTCTCTTGGTCACGCTTGTGTACCGAACGGAGACGCCGGGGAGAGGGTGCTGGAGCGCCCGGCTGCGGGAGCTTATCCGCGGCCGGCGGCGCGAACTGCGCGGCGGAGGGCCTCGTAGGCCTTGGGGTCGCTCGCCGGAAAGCGGAGATCTCGCCAACGGACCCGACCGTCCGGGCCGATCACGTACACGGTCCTGCGGTTGCGCCCCCCCTTGTCCTTGCTGCCGTACTTGGCGGCGACCGATTGGTCCAGATCGCTCAGCAACCTGAAGGGCAGGCCAAGCCGCTCGGCAAACTCCCTGTGGGTCTCGAGTGAGTCGTTGCTCACGCCGAGGACGACCGCGTCGGCCCCGAAGATATCGTCGTACCGGTCGCGGAACGTGCTGAGCTGGAGGCTGTCCGAGTGGGTAAAGTCCCGGGGGTAGAAGGCCAGCACGACCACCTTGCCGCGGTCGCGCCAGAGGCCGTAGGCGTCCTCGCCGGTGCCGACCGTGTCCTTGTTCGCCCAAGGCAGGGTGAAGTCGGGAGCGACCTGCCCCTCGTCCGGCCCGCGGGCGACGAAGACTTCGGGATGCGACTGCGCCCTGAGCGCGGCCGGGGTCAGACCGAGCAGCCCCGCGAGGGCGGCGAGGACGAATCGCGGCATGTGCGCGTTCCAATCGCTCCAGAGGTTTGTCAGGGCGACGTCACCTGCCGCAGGGCCGGCTCCAGGTCCTGCTCCCCGCCGGTCGCGGCGTAGACCACCTTCCCTGCCCGATCCACGACCGCGATGAACGACGTCGACGGCACCTGATAGGCCCGGATGCTCGTGCCCCGGTCATCGTAAAGCGTGCGGAAGGGAGGCTGATGCGTCTCCAGATACTTCCTGACCCGGGCGGGTGTCTGGTTCACGGTGACGTTGATGCCCAGAAAGGCCACGCGGTCGCCGTAGGTGGCGTGGGCTGCCTTCACCCGCGGCAGCATCGCCTCGCAGAGCTCGCACCATGTCGCCCACCACTCCAGCACGACGGGCTGCTTGCCCAGGTACTTGCCCAGGTCCACGGGCTTTCCATCGAGGTCGTTGACCGTAACGACCGGCGCCCTGGCACCCACGGCGATCCCGCTCTCGATCTGCGCCGCCGCCGGGCGAGCGGCGAGCATCACCAGCCCCAAGCAGACGGCCAGAACGGCCCCGGAGGGGCACGGATACCTCGTCATGACACTCGTCCCATCTGGATGAAATAGTACTCGGCCATCGCCAGCAGCAGCACCCCACCGGCGCGCTTTACCCACGTCGTCCAGACTCCTGCCCGCGGCAGGGCGCCCGCCAGCCCGGCGAACAGCCCGATGGCGACCAGCAGCGCGGTCATGCCCAACGAAAACACGAACAGGTAGAGGAAGCCGAGCCCGGCACTCCGGGTGGCACCGACGAACGTGAGCACCGCGGCGAAGGCGGGTGCGCCGCAGGGCGCGGCCACGAGCCCGGACGTCGCGCCGAGGAGAAACACTCCGGCGGTGGAATCGGCGCCCACCCGATTCGCCCAGGCGAGCACAGCGCCCGGGACGCGGATCGTGAAAACGTCGAGCAATGCCAGTCCAAAGATCAGCAGGAGGTTCCCCATCACGAAGTAGGCCCACGGATTCGAGCTGATGCTGCCGAACAGCGTGCCCGTGAGGCCGGCCAGCAGGCCCAGACTCGCGTAGACCAGGGCGAGTCCGAGCGCGTAGACGACCGAGAGAGCCACGGTCCGCCGGCGGGAGCGCGCGGCGGCCCCGCTGCCGCCCAGGATGCCCGCGGTGATCGGGATCATCGGATACACGCATGGGGTCAGGCTGGTGGCGAGACCGGCACCGAACAGGATCGGGAGAGCAAGCAGCGGACGATCCCGCAGGCTC
>DATBQV010000331.1:0-2149 GCA_036560625.1 Gemmatimonadales bacterium | reverse complement strand
TCCTGGATCGCGAACACGTCCTCCAGCTGCCGGTCGTAGCGCTCCGACCAGAGATGATACCCGTCGGCGACGTTCACGAGCTGGGCGGTGACCCGGAGCTTGTTGCCCGCCTTCCGCACGCTGCCTTCCAGCACGGTCGCGACCTTGAGCTTGCGCCCGATCTCGCCGATGTCTTCGCTCTTCCCCTTGAACGCGAACGCCGAGGTACGGGAGGCGACCCGGAGCGCCTGCACCTTGGTGAGGGCGTTGATGATCTCCTCGGCGATGCCGTCGGTGAAGTACTCGTTCTCCGGATCGGCGCTCATGTTCACGAACGCCAGCACCGCGATGGACTTTCCGGCTGCCGGCTGAGCGACCAATGTGGTAGGGGTGTTGCCGGGCGGGGTGGTCCCGCTGTGCACGATGAGCGCCTGGGCGAACTGGGCCGCGGTGGCGAACCGGTCGGCCGCCACCTGCGCGAGCGCCTTGGCGACTGCCTGGTCCACCGCCTCGGGCACGGTCGGACGCGCGCCCCGAACCGACGGTGCCTGCTCGGTGAAGCGCTTGGCGATTACGCTCTGGGCCGTTGGGCCGGTGAACGGCGGCCCCCCGGCGAGCATCTCGTACAGCATGCAGCCCAGACTGTAGACGTCGCTCCGGCCGTCAGGCTCGGCCTCGCCCGCGGCTTGCTCCGGGCTCATGTAGGCCGGCGTGCCCACGGCGATCCCGGTCTGGGTGATGCTCTCCCCGCCGGCCACCTTGATGGCCTTGGCGATCCCGAAGTCGGTGACCAGCCCCTCGCCCTCGTGCAGCATCACGTTCTCGGGCTTGATGTCGCGGTGGACCACGCCTTGCCGGTGGGCATAGTCGAGCGCGGCCGCCACGTTGCGCGCGATCTGGATGGCGTCTTCGACGGAGAGCTGCTTCTCCCGGGTCAGCCGCTGACGCAGCGACTCGCCGTCCACGAAGGGCATGACGTAATAGAGGACGTCCCCGGCCTGGCCGGAGTCGTGGAGCGGGACGATGTGGGGGTGGTTGAGCCGGGCCGCGACCTTGATCTCCCTAAGAAACCGCTCCGGACCGAGGGAGGCGGCCAACTCGGGATGCAGCACTTTGAGGGCGACGAGCCGGTCGTGCTTGAGGTCGCGGGCCAGGTAGACGGTTGCCATCCCGCCACGACCGAGCTCCCGCTCGAGCGTGTAGCGGTCCTGGAGAGCTCCGATGAGAGCCGGGGGCGCGAGCGGCACGGGTGCAACCATAAACCGGGGTGCCCCGAATCTGCACCCGATGGGGTAGGGTCGCCAGCTTCAGTCTACTTGGCGAGCCGCTCGATGGCCTGGCGGGCGAAAGCCGAGACCACGAGCGTCCCGCTCAGCCGCGCCCGCGCGGCCAGCAACTCCCGCCAGTGCTCCGTCCCCTCCCATATGACTCGCTTCATCGCCGCCAATGCTTCGGGATTGCTGCCCGCGAGCTGGCGGGCGAACGCCGCCACCCGCGCGTCCAGCGCCGTGACATCCTCCAGCACCTCCGCGTACAGCCCGCGCTGATGGGCCCACTCGGCGCTCCTCCACGCGACGGCATCGATCGCCAGGGCGGCGTAGTTCCCCATGCCGATCCGGCGCTCGATCACCGGCCCCACCACGAACGGACCGATCCCGACGGCCAGCTCGCTCAGCTTCACCTGGGCGGCCGTGGTCGCGAGAGCGTAGTCGGAGGCCGCCACCATGCCCGCGCCGCCGCCCACCGCCTTGCCGTGAACCCGGGCCACGATGAGCTTCGGGCACTCGCGCATCGCGTTTATCAGGTTCGCGAACCCCATGAAGAAGCGGGTGCCAGTCTCGGCGTCAGCGATCGCCGACAGCTCCGCGAACGACGCGCCGGCGCAGAACGCGCCCGTGCCCTCGCTCCGGAGCACGATCACCCGCACCTCCGGGTCCCGTCCCAGCGCAGTGACCTGCGCCGCCAGCTCGGCGAGCAGCGCGCCCGGCAGTGAGTTGCCCTTGGGATGCGCGAAGGTCACGCTGCCGATGGCGTCCGCCACCCGCACGGCCACGGTGCCGGGATCATGTGTCGTTGGTTGGGTCACGGCTTCCCTTCGCCCAGAGGGACCGGTACAATTGCAATTGCGACCTAGCGCGTGACCCGGGGCCGCTCCCATCTGTTCGGCCCG
>DATBQV010000330.1:0-2108 GCA_036560625.1 Gemmatimonadales bacterium | reverse complement strand
ACGAGGTCGACCGGACCCTCGGTGCCCGACACGCTCACGCCGAACCGGGCCGTCTTCTCCACGGTGCCGATGAGGAACATCGGCGTGATCTGGTTGCCGTTGGCGTCCGGCAGCGGGTACGGATCGTCGATCTTTCCCTGTCCCTGCCGCTGGAAGACCGCTTCGGGTGTGACGAGCCATCGGTTGGCCACGGGGATCCGGACCGAGGCCCACGTCTGATCCATGTCGCTGAAGTTCCGGCCGATGCCGACGCCCAGGTCGGTGAAATTCTCCTGCGGATTCGCGGTGCGAAGGGCGAGGCTCGACACCTGAGTGTAGGCGACGCGCCAGGCCAGGCGGTTCCCGAGCGGGCCGTACGCCATCAGCGTGAGCGCCCAACGGTCCTGTTTCTGGTTGCGATGGTTGAACCAGAAGTCGTCGAGCGCGAGTTGGGCCTGAAAGGTGGCCCGGCCGCGGAATCGCCAGGTGAGGTCCGTCCCGATCATCACGTTGCTGCCGGTGCCCGCGATGCCGAACGAGTTGGTGAGCACGCTCGGGGACAATGGGTTGGCGAACGGCAGCTCGAAGGTGCGGCCGACGCCGGAGATCACCAGCGTCTCCCAGAGGGCCGCTTGAACCCGGTTCGAGAGCCGAGCCGACAGACGGTGCGCGAAGAAGAACCGGTTGACCGTCTGGCCGAGGCTGTCGGGTTGCTGGCGCAGGTCGACGCCCACGGCCTGGAGGCGGAGCACCCGGTTGCCCAGATCGATCGCAAGCGCGTGTCGTTCGTACCCCACGTTGCTGATGGGAATGCCGGGCAGGCCGACCGGGCCCCAATTCCGGTCGAGCTGGCCGAAGTCGAGGCGCAGAAACTTCCACTGGCCGCTGAGATACCCCTCGATCAGGTGGGTCGTGAGGTTCTGCTGCTCGTGATTCGGCCAGTCGGGATCACCGATCAGGCTCGGCTGCAGCGCGGGCCGCACCGCGGCGACGACCGGTCCGAACGCGGCCCAGCCCCCGATGTCGAAGTACGGATTCCCCGTGCCGGGGCCGCCGAGGTGGAGGGGATCGCGCCGCTTCTGGGTGTAGGCCTCGCCGCCCAGGCGGGTCTCGAACCGCCACCACTGCTCCCCGGCCGGGAGCGCCAGCTGCTCGCGCAGGCGGTGAATCAAGGCGCCGATCGAGCGCGCGGGCGCGGTGTCGGCCGCGGTGAGCACGCGGATCGCGTCGCCGATCGTGAACGGGCGGATCATCGGCGACGGGTCCTCGACGTCGCCGCGGGCGATCAGATGTTCGAGCAGCGGCAGGCGGGGATCGTCCAGCGTCAGATAGGGCGTCGCCTGGGCGGCGAGCGAAGTCGCCGCGAGCGAGATCAGCGCGGCGCCCACGAACGCGCGCATGTGGAAGGGCATGGGCCTCAACCTAACGGGACATCGGCCGGCCCGCAGGGCGGGGAGCCCGTTTCCGTACGCTATATTGAGCCCTCATCGCGCGGCGCAGGCGTGGCGTTTTCCTGCCCGCCGGTGCGGCCTCCGGATGACGACGCGACGCTGGGGACGACCTAGGATGATGGCGAAACAGGACAACCTCGATCCGCAAACGCGTGACCTGGCCCGGTTCGCCGCCGCAATCGCCCAGGGTTACGAGCCGGAGCTGCGCGAGCGGGTCGCTCCCCTGCTGAGCTCCCAAGTGCCGGCCGACTGGGTCGAGGAGCTGCTCCTTCAATCGGTGCTGATGTGCGGCTATCCGCGGACGCTCGTCGCCTTCATGGTGTGGCGGAAGTTCGGCGGCGTACCCGCGCCCAAGGACGATGCCGATGCGCAGTACACCAACCTCGCCACCTGGGCCGCTCGCGGAGAGGACGCGTGCGCTCTGATCTACGGCGAGAACTACGCCAAGCTCCGCGAGAGCATCCGCGTGCTCCATCCCGCCATGGACGCATGGATGATCACCGAGGGATACGGGCGCACGCTGGCCCGCCCCGGGCTCGATCTCGCCCGCCGCGAGCTGTGCACCGTGGTGCAGACGGCGGTGCTCGAAACGCCGAGGCAGCTGCACTCGCACTTGCGCGGCGCGCTCAACGCGGGCGCCACCTTCGGGCAGATCGAGGGCGTGCTCTCGATCGTCAA
>DATBQV010000329.1:0-2415 GCA_036560625.1 Gemmatimonadales bacterium | reverse complement strand
ACCGACTTCTATTTCGACGGCTTCGCCAAGCTGGCCGAACGGCTCGCCCGGCTGGCTCCGGGCCCGAGCAAGAAGCGTGTGTTTCTCACCAACTCCGGCGCGGAGACGGTCGAAGGCGCCATGAAGCTGGCGCGCTTCCATACGCGGCGCCCGGCCCTCATCGCCTTCCACGGATCGTTCCACGGTCGCACCTACGGCGCGATGAGCCTCACCTCGAGCAAAGCCCGGCAGCGCGCGCATTTCGGGCCGCTGGTGCCCGAGGTCTACCACGTGCCGTACTGCACGCCGTACCGGTGCCGGGCCTGCGGTCAGGGCAATCCCTGCTCGCTCGGCTCCATCGCGCGGATCGAGGAGCTGTTCAGCCGCCAGCTCGATCCCACCGACTGCGCCGCCATCTTCGTGGAGCCCATCCAGGGTGAGGGCGGCTACGTGGTGCCCGAGCCGGGCTTCCTCCGCGCGCTGCGGTCCCTCTGCGACCAGCACGGGATCCTGCTCGTCTGCGACGAGGTGCAGAGCGGCGTCGGGCGCACCGGGAAGATGTGGGCGTCGGAATGGGAAGGTGTCGAGCCCGACATCCTGCTGTCCGCCAAGGGCCTCGGCTCCGGCATGCCGATCGGTGCGTTCATCGCCAAGGAATCGGTCATGACGTGGGGCGCCGGCTCGCACGGCTCGACCTTCGGCGGCAACCCGGTGAGCTGCGCCGCGGCGCTCGCGACGCTCGACATCGTCGAGCAGAACCTGCCACACGTGCTGGCCATGGGGGAGCGGCTGCTCACCGGGCTCCGGCGGCTCCAGGACCGCTACCCCTCGATCGGCGACGTGCGTGGACGCGGGCTCATGATCGGCGTTGAGCTGGTCAAGGATCGCACCACCCGCGAGCCCGACGGCGATCTCGTCCAGCGACTGGTCCAGCGCGCGTTCGGCAAGGGGCTGCTCCTGTTGGGAGCCGGCAAGAGCGTACTGCGCCTGGCGCCTCCGCTCGTGATCGACGAGTACGACGTCGATACCGGCCTGGGGCTGATGGAGGAATGTTTGAGGGAGGAAGACTGAACTACAATGAGAAGTGAGAGGTGAGAAGTGAGAAGGGGGCTCCGCGCGCACGGAGCCCCCTCTTACTTCATCACCTCTTACTTCTCACTTCTCACTGCTCACTGCTCTATGACCGTCCGACTCTGCTCCCTGAGAAACTGGGCGACGTAGTACGGCCCGCACCCGCCCTTCCCCGTCGAGCCGGAGCCCTTCCATCCGCAAAACGGCTGCGCCCCCGGCCAGGCACCGGTCGTGGCGCCGGTGCGCTTGTTGGCGTAGCAGACGCCCGCCTCGACCTCATCGAAGAACCGCTGCACCTCTTCGGGTCTACCGGAGAAAATCCCCGCCGTCAGACCGTACTCCACCTTGTTGGTTTCGGCGAGCGCTTCGTGCAGGCTCCCGATCTCGCCGACCGCGAGGAACGGCACGAACAGCTCCTCGGTAAACAGCGAGCTTGCGAGCGGCAGCCGGGCCACGGTCGGCGCCACAAAGTGGCCGCGGTCGAATACCCCGCCCTTGAGCCGCGCGCCGCCGGCGAGCACCGTGCCTTCATTCTGGGCCTGCGCCACGGCGCGCTCGAAGCGGGCGACCGACCGCTCGTTGATCACCGGGCCGAAGTAGACGTCCCGCTCGGTGGGATCGCCCATCCTGATGGCCGCCGTCCTGGCGAGCAGCGCATCCACGAACGGGCGCGCCACATTGCGATGCACGTAGACCCGCGAGGTGGCGCTGCACTTCTGGTTCTGAAGGCTGAACGCGGACCGCATCACGCCCTCGGCCGCAGCGTCGAGGTCGGCCGACTCCATGACGATGGCCGCGTTCTTGCCGCCCAGCTCGAGGAGACAGGGCTTGATCCACCGCGCCGAGATCCCCTGGTGAATGCGCAGCCCAACGGCCTTGGAGCCGGTGAACACGACGCCGTCCACGCCCGGGTGCTGCCAGAGCGGATCGCCGATGTCCTCGCGCCTGCCGAACAGGAGATTGAACACGCCCGGGGGCACACCGGCGTCGCGATAGATCTCGTACAGCTTGAGCCCGGTCCACGGCGTGTCTTCCGCCGGCTTGTAGACGACGGCGTTGCCCGCCGCGAGCGCGGCGGACGACATTCCGGCAGAAAGCGCCAACGGGAAGTTGAACGGTGCGATGCAGGCGAATACGCCGTAGGGCCGGAGCACGTCGGTGTTCCGCTCGACCGGCGTCACCCGCCCCATCGGCCGCACGAATCCGTCCGCATCCTCCACCTGCTGGCAGTAGTAATCGATCAGGTCCGCCGACTCTTCGGCGTCTCCCATCGCCTCGAGACGGCTCTTGCCGACCTCGAGCGCCATGATGGCCGCGAGCTCGTACTTCCGCTCGCGGATGAGCGTCGCCGCACGCCGCAGCGTT
>DATBQV010000328.1:0-25577 GCA_036560625.1 Gemmatimonadales bacterium | reverse complement strand
ACGATTCCGTCACTCAATCCTGTAGGAACACGAAGCCCGCACGGTGCATCCCGTGCGGGCTCCGCTCTCGACCAACGCCGCGAGAGAGCCGCGGCACGGTATCTACTGTCGGTCCCGCTCGCGCCCCTGATCCTTCGGCGGGGGCGGCGACTTGGACGCCGGCTGGCGAGTCGTGGTCGCTTTCGGCGGCGGTGGCATCGTGGACGCGCCGCGCGCTCGTGCCTGTTCATAGCGCTGGTCCAACTCCTGATGCTCCGTCTCCTGCCGCTGCGACAAGGCGGCCGGTGATTCGCCGGCGGGTGGCTTGGCGAACTCGTCCCGGTGGCGTGCCTCCTCCGTCGCGCGCTCCGTCTGGTAGGACCGCTCCAACGGGGTCGAAGGAGACCGGGGTGTCACGGGAACACCCGGCGTCGCCTCACCCTGCGGTGCGATGGGCCGGGGGGCGGGACGGGCCGACGTGATGCCTTCAGCCGGCGCCCGCGGCGCGAACACCGTCGTCGCGGGCTTGGGGGTCACTGGAATGCTGGGGCGTGCCGGCGTCAGCGGGCGGGCACCCGGCGCTACGGTCTCAGCCGAGCGAATCGGCGGGCCCGCAGGACGGGCCGCGGGGCCGGTCGGGCGGAGCGTCGCCAGCTCACCCCGCGTCAGGGGCCTCCCCCCGTTGGTCTCCAGGGCGTGTTGCTGCACGGCGAACGGTACGGGTGCCGGCGGCGGCGCATGTGTCGCCACGGCCGGGCGCGAGGCGAGCCTGGTCGGTGGGATTCGACGTCCCGCGACGCCCGCGCCGAAGCTGGCGAACGAGGGCACCGCGGGTGCGCCCACTACGACCCGCGCGGAGGCCAGATCCTGCGGCGGCACGGTTACGAACGCGCGGTGCACGGGCTGCGCGCCGACGAAGACGCGTGAAGGCACTGCGGTCACGGCGCCCGGCAAGGCGCGGTTGCGATAGTTCACCACGGTCACGTTGTTGACGATCGTGATATTGGTGACGTTGACGACGTTGATCCGGCGCCGATACGCGACATCGGTGGCGTACGTCGGGTAGTACGGCTCGCCCGGAGCCAGAGGGAACCAGGCCACCCCACCGCCCGGACCGAACTCCGGCGTCGGCCTCCACGTGGGTCCGCCAATGAACACGACCAGCGCCGGCGCGAAGACGGGCTCCGCAATCGATCGGCCCGGGCACCATCCCCACCGGCCGCGCACGAGGGCCCAGCGGCCGTAGTGGTACGGCGCGAAGCCCCACGGCGCCTCATCCACCCAGGTCCAGCCCCACCGACCCACCCACACCCAGTGCCCCTGGCGATACGGCGCCCAGCCAACCCCGACCGCCGTCGGGTACCAGACGGGGCCGTAATCGGCGTCCGTGGCCCACGTGCCGTTGGCATCGAGGTCGGTTACTCCAGGCATGTCCTGTGAGACATAGCGGAGCGAGGGACTCGCCTTGTCTTCCCGCGTGTCACGATCCAGCGCCCAGCGATCGAAGTCGCCCGGCGGACCGACGTTGGTGAGGTCGTACGTCAGCGAGCTGTCGCCGCGGATCGTGGCGACCTGGCGCGCGTCCACCGGGAAGGATGACCCGGCGGCGGTGACCTGCGCCTGTCCGGACCAGACGGTCACTCTCGTCGTTGCGCCGTCGGGGGACACATCGACTCGGTACTCGCCCACCTGCGTCAGCGAGACAGCAGCGTTCGGGGCGTCGATCTCGTAATCCTCTTCGGGCCCGAGCGCCCTCACCCGCTGATTGACGGTTCCCTGCGGGACTCTCACCTGCAGCCAATGGTCGGTAAGCCGGATGACGTCGACCTCGGTCGGCCCGGCGGTCCGGAGCACATTGGGACCGACCTGGATCTCGGCCCGTGCGGCGGTATCTGCCCAGAGCCGGTCGCCCGTGGTGACGGGACGGTTCGGCTCCGCCACCGACCAGCTGTCGGCGCTCGCCGCGAGGAAGGAAACCGGTCCCTCGATGTAGCTTAGGCGGCCGACCCGTCCGGGCGGATCGTCCGCTTGGGCGGGAGGGGGCTCAGGCGTCGGACCCTGAGCATACTGTGAGCCCGAGCACGCGCTTGCCGCGCTCAGGGCGTACCCGATCGTTACCAGGCCCAGCCAAGTTGTCGGCCGCATCGCAGGCATGTCGACACCGCTCCAGTTCGAAGGACATCTGAATGCTACACCGCTCGAATCCGCGGCACCGTCATGACGTGACACCGAGGGGTCGGTTAACCCGTAGGGTCGGGGCAGTCGGCCGACCCCGGCCGGACTTCCCCGGAGCCCCCCTCATGCCCATCACTCTGGTCGTAAACGGCCGGTCTCGCTCGGTTGACGTCCCCGGCGACACACCGCTCCTTTGGGTCCTGCGTGACGCGCTCGGGCTGACCGGCACCAAGTTCGGGTGCGGGATGGCGCTCTGCGGCGCGTGTACGGTGCACCTGGACGGCAAGCCGATCCGCTCGTGCGCGGTGCCGGTTTCGGCCATGGCCGGCAAGCGGATTACGACGATCGAAGGGCTGTCTCCCAACGGCGCCCATCCGGTGCAGCGAGCCTGGATCGCCGAGCACGTTCCCCAGTGCGGTTACTGTCAATCAGGCCAGATCATGTCGGCGGCCGCGCTTCTCGCCGACAAACCGAACCCCACTGACGCGGAGATTGATGCTGCGATGGCCGGGAACATCTGTCGCTGTGGCACCTACCAGCGAATCCGCGCCGCGATCCACCGGGCCGCGGCCGGGCGCACCCAATGAAGGCCTCCGCCCGTTCGCTTCGCCCGCTGGCCCTCCTGCTTCCACTCCTCCTGCCCGGCGGCCTCTCGGCGCAAACCGACTCGGCCGCCGAGACGGGAGTGTTCCGGCTGCACAAGTTCAAGCAGCCGATCGGTGAGGAACACTATCGCATCACTCGTGACTCCAGCGGTCTCTCGCTCACCACCGACTTCGCGTTCACCGACCGTGGAAGGCGCGTAGCCCTCGCTGCCTCGCTTGAGACTGCGGGCGACCTCTCGCCGCGCCATTTCGTCGTGAAAGGCATGACGTCCCGGTGGACCACTACGGACGTCGAGGTCACGGTGGCGGACAGCTCAGCCCGGGTCCGGAGCGACAGCGTCACGACCGAAGTCGCGCTCGCCGGGCCGATGTTCACGGTGAGCGGCTATGCCCCGGTCATCCTGCAACAGGAGCTTGTCCGCTACTGGGATACGCATGGCCGCCCCAGTGCGCTGGCCACTCTTCCCGGCGGCTCGGTCCACATCGAGGAGCGGGGGGCCGACACCGTGTCGGTCGCTGGCCACGACGTCGTGCTGCGGCGTCTCGGCGTCGCCGGACTCATCTGGGGCCGGGAGACGCTGTGGCTCGATGGCGACCGCCTCGCGGCCGCGGTAACGACCGACGCCGAGTTCGACCATTTCGAGGCCCTGCGTGATGAATACGAGAGCGCGCTGGATCGGCTCGTCACCGTTGCCGCAGGCGACGCGGCAGCGGCCTTGGCCACGGTCGCGGGCTCGGCTGCCGTGCCGGATTCGGGGGCGTTCGCCCTGGTCGGCGCGACGCTCATAGACGGACTCGGGGGACCGCCGGTCCGGAACGCGGTCGTGCTGGTTCGGGACGGACGGATCGCGGCGGTGGGGACGAAGGCGCAGGTGCGCATCCCCACGGACGCCGCGGTGGTCGACTGCGCGGGCTCGTGGATCCTGCCGGGTCTCTGGGACATGCACGCCCACTTCGAGCAGGTCGAATGGGGACCGATCTATCTGGCGGCGGGCGTCACCACCGCGCGGGACGTCGGGAACGAGCTGGAGTTCATCAAAAGCGTGCGCGACGCGATCGCCGCCGACCGGGCCATCGGCCCGCGGCTCCTGCTCGCGGGCGTGATCGACGGCGGCTCGCCCGAGGCCTGGGGCGTGAACGTCGCCAGCACGCCCGAGGGCGGCGTCCGCATGGTCGACCGATACCACGATGCCGGTTTCCAGCAGATCAAGATCTACAGCAGCGTGCAGCTCCCCGTGCTCGCCGCGATCACGCACGAGGCGCATCGCCTGGGGATGAGCGTCACCGGACACATTCCTGAGGGGCTCGACGCCTATCAGGGTGTGACCGCTGGGATGGACCAGATCAACCATGTCCAGTACGTGTACGAGGTGATCCGGCCCGCGGCCGCGGCGGACGGCACGCGTCCGCCGACCGACTGGTCGGGCGCGCGAGCCCGGCGCGCGGTGGCTTTCCTGCGCGCCCATCACACGGTGATCGACCCGACGCTGGCCATCGAGGAGTGGATCCTGCATCCGGCGCGGCAACCGTTCGCCGAACTGGAGCCGGGCGTCTTGAAGGTGGCGCCCGAGCTCTCGGCGCAGCTCACCCACTCCGGGGTCCCGCCGGAGCGTGAGGCCGCGGCCGGTCGGGTGCTTCAGGATCTCGTGCACCTGGTCGGCATCCTGCACAAGGCGGGCATTCCGATCGTCGCGGGGACGGACCAGACGGTGCCGGGCTACAGCCTGCATCGTGAGCTGGAGCTGTACGTGCGGGCGGGGTTCACGCCGATGGAGGCGATCCAGGCGGCAACCCTGGTGCCGGCGCGGGTGATGCATCTCGAGCGTGAGGTCGGCACCGTGACGGCGGGAAAGCGGGCGGACCTTCTGGTGGTGGACGGCGACCCGCTGCATCGGATCAGCGATCTTCGGAACGTCCGGCTCGTAATCACGAAGGGCCGGCGCTACGCGCCAGCGCCCCTCTGGCAGAGCGTGGGCTTCACGCCTTGAGACCGGTCAGGACCCGGCGCTAGGCGACGGCCCGCCCGCGCGTGCGGAGCAGCGTGTCCATCGCCTCGGCCGGCATCGCGGGCGCGAAGTAGTGCCCTTGTCCCAGCTGGCAGCCGAGCTCCACCAGCGCCGATCGCTGCTCCGCCAGCTCGACCCCTTCCGCAATAGTGCGAAGCTTGAGGGTATCGCCCAGGCCCACGATGGCCCGCGCCAGCGCCGAGCGATCCAGCCCGCCGCTCACGTCGTCCACGAAGGGCTTCGCGATCTTCAGAATGTCGATCGGGAATTGCCGCAGGTAGCCGAGCGACGAATAGCCGGTGCCGAAGTCGTCGATCGCGAGCTGCACACCGAGGCCTTTGAGCTCGCGCAGCCGTTCGAGCGCCGTATCGGTCTGCTCCATCAGCACGCTCTCCGTGATCTCCAGCACGACGGCGCCGGCCTCCACGCCCGACGCGACCAGCGCCTGCCGCGTGGCCTCGACGATGTCGGCCTCGTGGAGCTGGCGGCCGGAGATGTTGACCGCCATCGACAGGCCCAGCGTCGGATGCTCCGCGCGCCACTGCGCCGCCTGGAGACAGGCCGCGCGCAGGACCCACGCACCCACGCTCACGATCAGTCCGGTCTCTTCCGCCAGCGAAACGAAGTGCTCCGGGAGCAGGAGCCCCTGCTGGGGATGGTCCCAACGCACCAGCGCTTCCAGCCCGCGCACCGCGCCGCTCTTGAGGCAGACGATCGGCTGGTAGTGGAGCACGAGGCGGTCCTCGTCGATCGCGCTGCGGAGCGCGGTCTCCATCTCGAGCCGATCCTTGATGTCGGTGTACATGTGCGGCTGGTACGTCTCATACCGGCCCTTGCCCCGGCGCTTCGCGGTGTACATGGCCACGTCGGCGTTCCGGAGCAGGTCGTCGGCCGACTCTCCGCCGGTGGTGGCCGCCACCCCGATGCTGGCGTTCACCTGCATCTCGGTCCCGTTCAGCGTGAACGGCTGCGCCATCGCCGAGGTCAGGCGCTCGAGCATCGCCGAGTGGCCGTCGAGGCCGGGTGAGTCCTCGACCAGGATCGCGAACTCGTCGCCGCCCAGACGGGCCACCGTGTCGGTGACGCGGGCGCAGGACCGGAACCGCTCGGCCGCGAGCATGAGCAGCCGGTCGCCGTCCGCATGGCCCAGACTGTCATTGACCTTCTTGAAGTCATCGAGGTCGAGGAAGAGCACGGTGATCTCGTGACCGTGCCGGCGCGCCAGCGCGAGCGCATGGCTCACCCGGTCGCGGAAGAGGGCCCGGTTCGCGAGCCCGGTCAGCGGATCGTGGAACGCCTGGTGCGTGAGCTGGCGCTCGAGCCGCTTCCGCTCGCTTACGTCACGGGTGTTGAGCACGATGCCGCGGACCGCGGGCTCGTCCAGCAGGTTGGTGGCGATGACCTCCGCATGCAGGACCGATCCGTCCGGCTGGCGGAAGCGCCACTCCACCGGCGTCGTGACGCCCGGGAGCTGACCGGCGTCGCGACAGAACGCGCGGGCGCGGTCGTGCTCGTCCTGGTGGAGCAGATCGAACACCGTGCGGTCGGCCAGCGCAGCCGGTTCGTAGCCGAGGACGCGCGAGACCGACGGGCTCACGAAGCGAATGGCGCCGTCCGGACGGATCACGATGATGACGTCCGAGGAGTGCTGCACCAGCGACCGGAACCGGACCTCGTTCTGCCGGGCCGCCGTCTCCGCCAGCAGGCGAACGTTCTCCCGGACCGCGAGCACCTGGCGCACGACGACGAGCACCGTCACCAGAACCGCCCCGACCGCCAGCCCGCTGATGGGATCGTTCCAGGGACGGAGCACCGTGGCCAGCAAGAGACCATACGTCGCGACCAGCGCGGCGTAGGGCAGGGGGCTCACCGGATGTGGGCGGGGCCGGTGCTCACCCGGCGCGGGGGTGCCGGGGACGGGGTACCGATAGTAGTACTCCGCGCTCGCGATCAGGAGGAGGTACGTGAGGAGGTAGACCGCGTCGGTCCACCCGGCGCTTCGTTCGTTGGTCTGGGCGAGCACGAGGTCGAAGGTGAGATCGGCGATGATGCTCACGCCGACGCCGGCCACGAGCAGCCGGAAGGCGCGACGGTTCCCGTCGAGCGGTCCGCGCAACAAGACCGTGGTGATGCCGAGCAGAATCAGCAGACTCGCGAGCGGATACGCGAACGCGAGCACGGTGAGAGCGAAGGTCGCGCCGCCCGCCTCCCACGTCGGGCGCACGGTGAAGAACCAGATCACGACCCCGCCGCCCACGAGCACCATCGCGGCGTCGAGCGCGAACTTCCATCGATCCAGCCGCGTGCGCCGTGCGAGCGGGAAGCAGAGGAGCGCGCCGGCAATGAGGAGGCTGTCGAGCAGGTAGAACGGGTCTGCCCACGAGACCGGAGGGTTGCTGCCGAGGGCCGTCAGGTAATAGACCGAGATCGCGTTGCCGATGAGCACCGAGAGGCAGCCGATGGCGAGCAGCCGGAGCGCGGTCCGGACCCCGGGGTCCAGGACCGCGTTTCGCGAGGCCAAGGCGTTGAGCCCAACGCAGACCGCGTTGAGCGGCATGAAGCCGATGTTGCCGAAGAGGTCCCGCAGAAGCGGGCTGCCCCAGCCGCTCCGCTCCCACCAGAGGTAAGCTATGGCATAACCAGCGGTTACAGCAGTAACGGCCCCCGGCCAAAGCGGCAGGCTGCCACTGCCGTCTCCGCTTCCGGTCGGACGGGTCGAATTCTGTACTTGGGACGTCACGCCACCTGGCTCGATTGGGAGTGGCGTAGCCACAGGCAAGGCTGATGCCGGGTCCCGGCTTAGGTGGTCTTGGCGCTGCGGTGGTGAAGGGCTTGGGCCCGGGCCAGCTGGCGCTCGAGCACCGGTGTCACGCGATCGATGTAGTCCCGGATCTGGTCGTTGGGCGTCGTTCGCTTCGCCTCGTCGGCGAATTCCTTTGCCTCGAGGTGGGTGGCGATCTGCCTCTCCACGTAGACCCGGTCGAATGCGGGGCCGTGCGGAGTCGCGCGGAGCGCGATCATCTCATCCTCGGCCGCATTACCGAGTGGATCGCTGGCGGGGAGTCGGGGCGTGAGGGCCAGCGCCTTCGCCAGCCGGCTGGCGTCGACCCGGAGCGCGTGATGCTCCTCCATCGCGGATGCGGCGAACGCCCGCACCTCGGCGTCGGTCGCCTTCTCGACCGCGAGCGCGGCGGCCACACTGTCCGATCGGCTGGCCTCGTCGAGAATCGCCATGATGCCCGCGTCGGTCAGCGCCGCCGCGGTTTCGACGAATCCGTCGAGAGAGCCGCGGCCCGCCGCGTCGTGTCGCCCGTCGCAGGCCAGGAGCGCGACCGGTAGCACGAGCATCACGATCGTCACCCGAGTGCCCGATCCCGCTCTCTTCATGCGACTCTCCGGCAAGCGACTCCCGAATCAACCTACCAGAATATGCACGACCGGGCGCTGCCGGCGTGACGGGCCTCACGCGGACGCATTTCGTGCGGCACGCCTTGACGCTCTTCTTCGGTGGCGCCATCCCTCAGTGATCCGGAGGAGAACGCATCGACTCTTCGAGGTACACCATGGATTTGAGCATGAGCACGACCGACGGATCGCGCACAATCGTCTCCGCTGAAACGATCGACCGCTTGCGGAACGATCTCGCCGGCTCACTCGTCTCGCGCGGCGTGCCGGGCTACGATGAGGCACGGACGGTGTGGAATGCGATGATCAACCGGCGTCCGGGGCTGATCGCCCGCTGCGCGAGCGCGGCGGACGTCGCACAGGCCGTCCGCTTCGCGCGCGAGCACGACCTGGTCGTCGCCGTGCGCGGCGGCGGCCACAACATTGCCGGCAGCGCGGTCTGCGATGGCGGCCTGGTGATCGATCTCTCACCCATGCGGGCCGTTCGGGTCGACCCGGCGACGCGAGCTGCGCGCGTAGGCGGCGGCGCCACGCTCGGCGACTTCGATCGCGAGGCGCAGAAGCACGGGCTCGCCACGCCGCTCGGCATCAACTCCACCACCGGCGTCGCGGGACTGACGCTGGGTGGGGGCTTCGGTTGGCTGAGTCGCCGCCACGGTCTCACCATCGACAACCTGCTTTCGGCGGAAGTCGTCACGGCCGGCGGCGATGTGATCACCGCGAGTACAACCGAGCAGCCCGACCTGTTCTGGGCCATCCGCGGCGGCGGGGGCAACTTCGGCGTCGTCACCTCGTTCGAGTTCCAGCTCCATCTCGTCGGCCCGAACGTACTCGCCGGGATGGTGGTGCATCCGCTCGCGGACGCCCGCGACGTGCTCCGCTTCTACCGTGACTTCCTGCCGGCCACGCCGGAGTCGTTGGCCTGCTGGTTCGTCCTGCGGAAGGCCCCGCCGCTGCCGTTCCTGTCGCCCGAGTGGCACGGCAGGGAGATCGTCGTGCTGGCCATGTGCTGGTCGGGGCAGATCGAGGAGGGAGTCCGTGTGCTGGCACCGTTGCGGGAGTTCGGGCGGCCGCTCGCCGACGTCGTGGCGCCGCAGCCGTTCGCGGCGTGGCAGACAATCCTCGACCCGCTGCTCGCGCCCGGCATGCGCAACTACTGGAAGTCGCACGATTTCCGGGAGCTCCCGGACGGACTCATTGACGTGCTGATCGAGTATGCGGCGAGGCTGCCGGATCCGCAGTCCGAGATCGCGTTCGCCCAGCTCGGCGGAGCCGTGAGCCGCGTGCCGGTCGACGCGACCGCCTACGGGCACCGGGACGCGCAGTACGTGCTCAACGTGCACGGCCGCTGGGGCGATGCCGCGAAAGACGGACAGTGCATCGCCTGGGCACGCGAGCTGTTCCGCGCCGCCGGGCCGTTCGCCACGGGAGGCGTGTACGTGAATTTCCTGACGCAGGAGGAAGGAGATCGCGTGCGCGCTGCCTACGGAGGGAACTACGAGCGGCTGGTGCGGCTCAAGACTCGATACGATCCGACCAACCTGTTCCGGGTCAACCAGAACATCCGTCCTGCCGCCTACGCCTGACCCCGTCCGGCGCCGGCATCAGCCGGCTCGCGCCGCTCTCGCTTGAGGCGCGGCGCGGCGCGCGGAGCGGCGTTGCGGCCGCGGCGCGCCCGGACATCGCGAGCTGCGCCCGCAGAGCGGGGGTGACCCGTTTCCGCACGAGTGCCGGTGCCAGCGTGGCGAGACGCTCCTCGGCACCCGGGGCAAGGGCGCGGGCGGCGCCGCCGATCACGGCCAGCACGGGAACGCCGTCTTCGTAGAGCACCCGATTCGGGGCGAGGGCCGGAACCCGATCACCGGGCGTGATGATGCCGGTAAGGTTGAGGGGGTCCGCTCCGCTCAACGCGATCAGCGCGCCACGGCCCGGCTCGCGCCGGATCGAGCGAAGCTGCCCGACGGCCTCCGGCAGCGCGAACTGCTCGCCCGCCATGCCGGCGACGAACCGGCCGCCCCGGATCTCGCCACGAGCCTCGAGGCGCCGATAGACCATGAGCAGCTCGCGCCACAGCGGAACGTTCCCCTCCTGGTCCAGCAGCCGCCGGAAGATGACTCCGTAGCGGCGGAGCAGAGTGCGAGCGTGGCGCTCGACGCCGGACTGCGCATTCGCTTCCGCCCCGCCGAGCAGGGACCACCGTCCCGCCGCGTCGATACTGAACGGCACGGTTCGATGGCGGCGGGTGGCGTGCGCGAGGGGCTTCCGCTTGGCGGAGGGTGTGATGAGCGCGCGCAGACCCGTGAATCCGTCCGACGTCACGAGCCCCGCCGCCGCCAGCTCGGCGAGAGCCTCTTCGACCTGGGTGGGCAGCAAGCCGGCGCCTGTCACCAGCTCCGGGAAGAATGACGCCCCACGGGAGCGGAGCACCTCGAGCACCGATCGGGCGTGCTGAGTGAGCGTCTCGACCGGTGCCTCGGATCGGCCCGCCAGCCACCAGGACATGTGCTCGCGGAGAAACAGCGCGATCGGAGTGGACCGGATAGGGCCCGCTGCCGACCGGCCATCAGCTGACACGCGTCCCCAGCCCACGCGACCCGTGAGGCAGAGCGTGTCCAGCAGCGCCGGATCGTACTCCTCGCAGCGCGTCGAGAGGACGTCGGTTTCCCACGCGCCCGCCGGTACCTCAAACCCGTCCAGCTGTTCGACCACCGCGGCCACGCCTTCGAGGCCGGCCACGCGGTAGCCGGGCGCGACCCGCTGCCACGCCATCAGGAATCGCATGAAATCGGCCGTGCTGACCGGCTCGATCTCCGCCCGGAGCCGGTTGAGCGTGTAGCGGTGAATGCGGGCGAGCAGCCGGCGATCGCACCACTCGACTATCCCACCCGCGTTCGCGCTGAACCGCCCGCGGAGCACGACGCCCTCTCCCTCCAGGGCCGCCAACGCGCTCTGCGTCTCGGCCTCGCTCACGCCAAGCGGGCCTGCCAGCGATTCCGCGGTCACGGGACCCAGGATGCCGAGCCGGCTGCGCAGCAGCTCGCGAACGTCGAGTGATCCCGCCTGTACCTCATGCAGGCGCTCGGTAGCTACCCAGAGCCGGGACCCGGACGGGCTCACCGCGAGCGGGGCCGCGCGCCGCTCGATCACCAGGCCGTCGAGCAACGCCTGCCAGGAGACCCCGTCTCGACCGGCTGTGACCTCCGCATCGGTGAGAAAACCCGACGTGAGCAGGGCGTCGTGCAGCTCGTCCGGATTCCTGACATCCGGCCACGCCTCGTCGCGCACGCGTGCGATGGCCGACGGGTCGAGGGCGCCAACATCGTCGGCGGAGGAGGGCTCGAGGCTGCGCCGTGTCTGGACCGCCTGGGTGCGACGCTCCTCGAGGGGCGCATCGTCCAGGAAAGCGTACGGCCGCGCGCCGAGGATCTCGTGCGCGAGCGGCGAGGGCTCCGGTAGATCCCGCGCGACGCAGCGGATGTCCCCGGAAGCGATGCGGCGCAGCACGTCGAGCAGGCCGTCCAGGTCCATGACCTCGCGCACGCAGTCATCGATCGCTTGGCGGACGAGCGGGTGCTCGGGGATCTCCCGGTCGCCGGCGATGTTCTCGAGGCACGCCGCGGCGTCGGGGAACGCGGCGGCCAGGAGGTCGTCCGCTTCCATGCGCTGGAGTTGCGGCGGAACCCTGCGTCCGCCGCGGCTCCGCGGGATGGCGAGCGCGATGGTCGCGCTCCAGCGCCAGCGGGTTCCGAACATCGGCGCGTCCAGCAGCGCCTGGATCAGGATGTCCCGTACGGTATCGGGATGGAGGACCCGGAAGACAGTGTCGAGGGCGAACGAGTGCTGGGGGCCCAGCGAGAGAAGCAGGCCGTCCTCGGTTGCCGCGGCCTGGAGCTCGAAGTTGAACTGGCGGCAGAAGCGCTTGCGGAGCGCGAGCCCCCACGCACGATTGATGCGGCTGCCGAACGGCGAGTGAATGACGAGTTGCATGCCGCCGGACTCGTCGAAGAACCGCTCGGCCACGAGCGTCTGCTGCGTCGGCAGGACGCCGAGGAGCCGTCGGGCTTCGGCCAGGTAATCCACCATCTGGTCCGCCGCCGCGCGGGCGTCGTCGCCTTCGCCCAGAAGACGGCCGACCCACTCGGCCGCGCCGGCGCGGTCGCCGAGCCGGGGGTCCAGCTCGCGCCGCAGCTCCGATACCGCGGCCGACAGCTCCGCGCTTCGGGACGGTGCTTCACCCAGCCAGAAGGGCAGCCCCGGCGGCTGCCCCCGGGCGTCTTCCACCCGCACGACGCCCTGCTGCACGCGCAGGATGCGCCAGGACAGATTGCCGAGCTGGAAGATGTCGCCCGCCGTGCTCTCGACCGCGAAGTCCTCGTTGACCGTTCCCAGGAACGTCCCCTCGGGCTCGAGCACGACCCGATAGTCGGCCGTATCGGGTATCGCTCCGCCGGAGGTGATCGCGAGCAGTCGCGCGCCGCGCCGCCCCCGAACCCGGCCGTTCACCGTATCGTGGTGGACCAGTGCCGCCCGCCGCCCCCGGCGGGTGGAGAATCCGGAGGCCAGCATATCGACCACGGTATCGAACTCGGCGCGTTCGAGATGGCGATACGGATACGCGCGTTTGACCAGCGCGAACAGCGCCTCGACCGGCCAGTCCTCGCACGCCGATTCCGCGACGATCTGTTGGGCCAGTACGTCGAGCGGCTGGTCCCGCAGCACCAGGCGATCGAGCGCGCCGCCTTTCACCGCGCGGAGCAGCGCCGTTGACTCGACCAGCTCGTCCCGGGAGAGGGGAAAGAGCCGCCCCTTCGGTGTCCCCGAGACGGTATGGCCCGACCGCCCGACCCGCTGGAGCAACGTCGCGATGCGTCGGGGCGATCCCAGCTGGCACACGAGGTCCACGTGCCCGATGTCGATCCCCAGCTCCAGCGACGCCGTCGCGACGAGCGCCCGAAGCTGTCCGGCCTTGAGGCGCTCCTCGGCATCGAGTCGCGTCTCCTTCGCCAGGCTCCCGTGGTGCGCGGTGACGGCGCTCTCGCCGACACGCTCGGCCAGGTGACGCGCGACGCGCTCGGCCAGCCGGCGGGTGTTGACGAACACCAGCGTCGTCCGATGGGCGCGAATCAGCTCGGCAAGGCGATCGTAAATCTCCGTCCACACCTCACCGGCCATGACCGCCTCGAGGGGCGACTTCGGCAGCTCGAGCGCCAGGTCGAGGTGGCGGCGATGTCCCTCGTTCACGATGACCGGAGGCGCGCCAGCCCCGACCAGCCAGCTCGCGGCCTGCTCGATGGGCTCGACCGTGGCCGACAGGCCGATACGCTGCAGCGGCTGCCGGGCTACATGTGCCAGGCGCTCGAGGCTCAGGGCCAGATGCGCGCCGCGGCGCGACTCGAGAACGGCGTGGATCTCGTCCACGATGACGGTGCGCACGCCGCGCAGCATCTCGCGGCTCCGCTCGGCGGTGAGCAGGAGGTAGAGCGACTCGGGTGTGGTGACGAGGATGTGCGGCGGCGACTTGAGCATCGCCGCCCGCTCGGCGGCCGGCGTGTCGCCGGAGCGAACCGCGGCCGTGAGTCGGGGCGTGCCGAATCCCATCTCTTCCGCGAGGCGCCGGATCTCCCGCCGGGGCTCCGCGAGGTTCCGGTGGATGTCGGTGCTCAGTGCCTTGAGCGGCGAGACGTACACGACGCGGGTTTCTTCCGGGAGCGTGCCGGCGAGGCTCTCGCGCAGGAGGTCGTCGAGGGCGATCAGGAACGCGGCGAGGGTCTTGCCTGAGCCGGTCGGCGCGGCGATCAGCGTGTCATGGCCGGCGCGAATAGCTTCCCAACCGCGCCGTTGCGGGGGCGTGGGCGCGCCGAGGCGATCCGAGAACCAGCGTTGGACGGTGGGGTGAAACCCGGCCATGACCATGGATGGAAATATATCCCGCGCTGAAGCCGTCCCGACCTACGCCCGGCGTCTCGGCCGTACTTATGCCGGCCAGCCCCGGGGCCGGGCCTTGGCCAGCAGAATCAGAGTGCGGACGGCGGTGGCGGCGTCCAGCGTGGCCGGGAGCGTGAGCGGCGGCGGCTCGTCCGGAGGAGCACCGTTCTCCCGCGTGGCCGCCTCGGACGCGGCGAGCGCCTGGGCGAGACCGGGGGGAATGGGAGCGCCGTCTTCCGCAGCCCGGAGCACCAGGTGCTCCACCGGGGACTCACCTCCCTCTCCCGCGCTCAGGCCCGCCTCCACCAGGACGAACCCCACCGCGGGCACCCAGATGGGCCCGGCCGAGAGCCCGGACAGGAGCGCGGGCGTGAGGGGGAGGCTTTCGCCGCGAAGCGTGATCACCCCGAAGCCCCGTTCACCGACTCGGCGTCGGGGGTGCAAGAGGGCCGCGTAGGTCCAGGGCAGCGTGGCCGCCTGCGCCTGCGCCACGGCCGCCTCCAGCATTCCGCGTACGGCGTGAACCAGGCCGTCGTTGTCGACGGAGCGGCGATCGGTCATGCTCGCCTCGGAGAAGGACGGCGGAACGTCACGCCCGTGCGACGACTTGTCAACTTGGCGTGACCACCGGCCGGCCGGGATGCATCGTGCCCTCGCTGCGGGCCTTCAGGTACGCGAAAATGGCCTCCAGCTTGTCCTCGTCCGTGGAACCGATGAAGCTCGGCATCCCGTTGGGCGCCCGGCTCCCCCGCATGATCCGCCAATACTCCCCGTGGTCCACCCGGCCAGTCCGGAAGCTCTCGATCAGGTAGGGGGCGATGGTGCTCCCGGTCGCATCCTGCCCGTGGCACCGGGCGCAGTCGGCGTTGTAGTACTTCCACCCGGTATAAAGCGTGGCGCTGACCGTGTCGGGGGGCGCCGGGTGATAGGGATCGCTGTCCGGTTTCAGCGCCGGCTTGCCGGGAGGCACGGTAGGATCGGCACGGGGTGCACGCTCGATCTCGCGCGCCCGTCCCGAATCCCCCGGCTTCTCCCTGCTGGCGCGCTCGGCCGGGGCAGCGTCCGATTCCCGATGCGTACCGCAACCGTCGAACACCGCGACGCCGGCGAACAACGCCGCGCCCAAGACCACGCGACCGGTCGCGAGGATGCGGCCAGCTGTCTCATGCATGAATCCCTCCTTTGTGAGGCGGCTCACTGCGGGTCCTGCGACCTGCCCGTAACCTCGCACGGCGCCATCCGGCCCGTGCGGCAACGGTTGCATTCCCGATCTGTGCAACCCCGCCAGCGACCGCCATCTCGCGCTGCCCCATCGTCTTGTGGCGTGCAAGCATGGCCGAGCAGACGGCTCGGTGTCGGGCATACGCGTTGCAGACAAAGCGTCAGCCCAGCCTGATCCACGAAACCAGTCACCACGCGCGCGAGCTGATCCCCGTTGGAGCAGGGTCCACGGGCCCCGGCTCACCCCACCCGAGCCGCCCGCGCGCGCTTCCCGTCGGAGCCTACGCCATGGTCACGTTTCTCAAGAGTCTGCGCCGTCCGGAGACCGATGCGGCGACCGCCGCCAGCCAGCGTGAGCGCTCGGTCGCTCGCGAATACGCCGCTCTCGAAGCGCTCGTGGTGCGCGCCGAGAAGGCAGCCGAGCAGCTGCGATCGCTGGACACGATCTCCGAGGCCGCGGCTGCGCTCGATGCCATGCAGGAGCGCTTCGCCGGGGTGGAGGGCCGCCTCGCCGGCCTCGAGGAGCTGGGTACCCGCTTCACCGGGGTCGAGGACCAGGCTGATCGGGTGACCAAGTCCCAGGCGCGCGCCGAGGTGCAGCTCGCCCACGCGGCCGAAGGGGTCGAGCGGCTGCAGAGCCAGCTCGGCGCCGTGGGTGACAAGGTGGATACCGCGCTCGTGCTCCGGGGCGAGCTGGATCGATTCCTCGGCCTCGAAGGCCCGATGGCCGCCCTTCGCGCGGAGGCCGATACCCTGCGCACCCAGCTGGCGGATCTGGCCGACAATGTGGCCCGGATGCGAGGCCAGCATGATGACGCCCTCCGCGCACATCGGCATACGATGGGGCGCCTGGAGTCGTTCGACCAGGAGCACCAAGGCGCCTCCGGCAAGCTGGAGGAACTGGAGCGCCGGGTCCAGGGGGCGGAGCGGGCATTGGAGCCGGTGAGCCAGGCGGCGGAATCCATCCCCAGTGTGCAGCATCAACTCGCCGTGCTCAAGACGCTGGCCGAGCAGGTCACCCACAAGACTGCCTCGCTCGAGCAGCAGCGCGAGGCCGTGGACCGGGCCGCCACCCAGATCTCCCAGCTCACCCGGCTCGACCGCGAGCTGGATGTCTGGGTGCGTCGCCAGGAGGAACAGATCCGCCGGTTCGCCGCGGTCGAAGCCAAGGTGGCCGAGGTCCAGGCGTTCCAGACCAAGGTGCTGGCGCGCACCGAGGAGCTCCAGGCTTCCCAGCGGCACGTGGACGAGGGTCAACAGGCCGCCCGGCAGGCCCTCACCGATCTGCGGGAGCAGATGCGGAGCAGCAGCGAGAGCTTCGAGCTGGAAAACCGCGGCCTCCATGCCGTGAGCGAGCGGGTCGCGGACCTCCGCACCGCCGTCAAGGATTGCGAGGCCCGATTCACCGCGCTGGATGCCGCGAGCCAGGGCGCAGCCGCCGTCCAGGCCCAGGTGCGGGCCCTCTCGGAGCAGAGCGCGGATCTGTCGGCCGACCTCACGCGCCTCGCGGAGGAAGCCCGGCGTATCGGCTCGATTCGGGACGAGGCCGAGCGGCTCGACGCCGCGGCGCAGAGCGTCTCGACCGGCATGCAGCGGATTCGCGAGATGGAGCCGGAGGTTTCCGAGGTCAGCCGGCAGCTCGTCGCGCTCAAGGGCACTCGCGAGCTGATGGCCGATGGACTGGAGCAGATGCGTCTGGCCGCTGCCGAGATGTCGCGGCTGCGTGAGAGCCACGGAGAGGTCCAGGGGTGGCTCGCCAACGCGGACATCTGGACCCGCAAGGTCCAGGCGCAGGTGAAGGACCTCAGCGCGCTGGAGCCCGTGGTCGAGCGGATCCGGGGCGACGTCGATGTCGTCAAGAACGCGATGGCCGGCATCGAGGCCCGGCGGGCGCTCGTCGACGACGTGCACCAGCGGCTGGATACGCTGGGCAACGCCGCCGCGACGCTGGTCGAGCGCACCGAAATGCTCCAGGCCCGGATGGACAACGCGGAGAACCGCTTCGGCAAGCTGGCCCGGCAGGCGGACGACGCGCAGCAGATCGTGGAGACCATGGCCGGCGTCGCGGGCGCGGTGAGCGACGCAGAGACGCGCATCGCCCTGGTCGGCGAGTCGGCGCAAGCGCTGGAGGCCCGCACCGGTCAACTGGACGAGATGGAGGAGCGCATCCGGCTGCTGGGCCAGGAACTGGAGCAGCGGCAGGGCGCGCTCGACCGGGCCACGGAGCACCTCGCTCGGGCGTCGACGGTCCGCCAGGAGGCGGCCGAGACGGCGCACCGGCTGGAGGAGCTGTCGCGCGGCATCGCAACGAGCCTCGAGTCGGCGGAGCAGCAGAGCGGGGGTCTCGACCGCCTGACCTCCGAGCTCGAGTCCCGTGCCACGGCGCTCAAGCCGATCGATCGGCAGCTCTCACGCTTCGAGGAGCTGCTGGGAGCCTGGGAGGCCGCTCAGACCGAAGCGGCGCGGGCCCTGGAGCAGACGGTCGCCCGACAGGGGGCGGTCGAGGCGCTCGAGGCCCAGGTGAAGCACATCTTCGAGCTGGCGGAGAGCGCCGTGCAGCACATGCAGGAGATCGGCGCCGCGAGGCGCGAGGTCGAGGACACCCGAAGCCTGCTCGAGGAGACGCAGGGCCAGTTCCGCGCGGCGGAGGAGGCGCTTCAGGGCTTCGAGGCACGGCGGCGCCAACTGGAGCGCACCGAGCAGCGCCTGGCCCGCGCGGAAGCGCTGGCCATCGACGTCCGCGCGACCGTCGAAGCGCTCCAGGCCCAGCGTGCGGTGGTCGATCACGTCATCGAGCGGGCCGGTGCGCTCGGCTTCCAGATGAAGCACGCGGAGGCGTTGATCGACGCGTTGCGGCGCGAGCGCACGCTCGCGGCCGACGTGAAGGCGGCGGTGTCGGCGGTGCGGGAGGAAGACGAAGAGGAGAGCGCCGGCGCCTGAGCCCGCTACTGGACGCCTTCCATCATCCAGAGGTCGCCGCCCTTCGGGGCGGCGCGATCGAAAAGCACCCACTTGCCGTCCGGCGACCAGACCGGATAGTCGATCCGAACGTCGGGATCGGGAAACGCGAACACCTGGTAGGCCGAGTCGCCGTTGACGGGATAGATCCAGAGCGTCTTGTGGCCACGCACGTCCAGGATGCGCGATTGGTCCGGGGAGAACGACATGTGCGCGCCGCTCGACACGTCTGGCAGGCGCGTCGAGGCCTTGTCAGCGACCGACACCCGATAGATCTGGAGCTGTCCACCCGCCTCGCCCCGGTATACCAGGCTGCGGCCGTCTTGGGTCCACCGGAGGAAGTGCCCGCTCGCGCCGGATGAGGTGAGCTGGCGCTGGTCGGATCCGTCCGCGTTCATCAACCACACCTCGCCCCGGCCGGTCCGATCCGACAGGAACGCGATCTGCCGTCCGTCGGGTGAGTAAAACGGGTTGATGTCCGTCGCCGGGTTCTGGGTCAGCTGGCTGACGCGCCCGTCGGCGACCCGCACGGTCCAGATGTCGGGGTTGCCGCCCCGCGCGGAGAAGAATGCGATCGTGTTGCCGTCCGGCGCCCAGCTCGGCTGGTAGTCGCCTCCGGGCCCGCTCGTGAGCTGCCGCTCGTCACTGCCGGCCACTTGCCGCACCCAGAGATTCATCTCCCCCAACCGGTCCGAATTGAAGGCGATATGGCTCCCGTCGGGCGACCAGGCCGCTCGGCTCTCCTCCCGGGTCGTCGCCACGAGCGCCATCGGCGCCCCGGTCGGCTTGCCCGTCTCGGGCGACACCGGCAGGCGCCAGACGTCGGAGTTGATTCCCCGCACCGCGAACGCAACCTTGCCGCCGCCCGCCACGGTGGGCTCCACGTCGTCTCCGGCGCCGGTGGTGAGCTGCTCCGGCGGGCCGGCGGGTCCTGTCGCGCCGACGGGCACGCGCCACAGGTTGAGACCGCCCCCCCGATCCGAGGCGAAGTAGAGGTAGCGATCATCCGGTGACCACGCCGGATCCATGTTGGTGCTGCTGCCGCTCGTCATCCGGATCATGGCTTGCGACGCAAGGTCCACGACGACGATCTGCGACTTGGTCTTCTCGATCCGCCTGAACGCCAGGCGGGTCCCATCGGGCGACCACCGAGGCTCGGTATGGGCCACCGCCTCGCTCGAGTCGGAGGTGATCTGTCGTGGGTTGTGCCCGCTGGAGTCGGTGATCCAGATGCGCCGCGGGCCCGCACGCTCCGCGTCGAACGCGAGCCGGGTGCCGTCGGGCGAATAGGCCGGATCGAACGCATCGTCCACCACTTTGGCTTGCGCGCCCGAGGCCGGATCGAGCGTCCAGATGTCGCCGCCCTCGAAGAACCAGCCGCGCAGGTCGCTCGGCTCGAGCTTGCCCCGCTCCGTCTTGGCGCGCACGAACGCGATACGCTTCCCGTCCGGCGACCAGGTGGGCTGGATGTGGTCCTTCGGCTCGTGCGACAGCGCACGCTCCTCGCCGGTCGCGACGGTGCGCAGCACCAGTTGCTTGAATCCGTCCGCCTCACCGGCATAGGCCAACCGGGCGCCGTCGGGCGCCCACGCCGGCCACTCCTCGAGCCCGGGGCCGAAGGTGACCTGGGCGAGCTTGCGGTTGAAGCCGGAGGCCAGCGTGCCTCCTCGGGCCGCCGCTTTGAGCGAGGCGCGACGGCCCGAGTAGTAAGTGAGCCCGAGGAGCAGGAGCAGCGCGGCGCCGACGGCGGCCATGGTGCGCCACCCCACGCGGGAGCCCGTGGGGCTCACCGGTCTGAGGGCCTCCGCGAACTCCGCCGCGGTCGCGTACCGGCCGGCGGGATCCTTTGCGAGGGCGGTATCGATCGCCCGCGCGAGGCCCGGCGGCACGTCGTCGCGGGAAGGCAGGTGCGGGGCGGGCGTCGAGACCTGCTTGGCCATGATCGCCGGCCCCGTCGGGCCGACGAAGGGCGGCCCGCCGGTCAGCATCTCGTACAGCACGCACCCGAGCGAGTAGACGTCACTGCGCCCGTCGAGATCGGCCTCGCCAAGGGCCTGCTCGGGACTCATGTACCCCGGCGTCCCCACGACGAGGCCCACCGTGGTGAGCCCGGGCTCGGCGGCCGGTCCGAACGGCCGGGCGATGCCGAAGTCGGCGACGAGGGTATTGCCGTCGGGCGTGAGCAGGATGTTCTCCGGCTTCACGTCGCGGTGGATGACGCCGTGCTGGTGGGCGTATTCGAGCGCTTGCGCCGTCTGGCGGGCGATCCGCAGGGCCTGGCCGACGGGAAGCGCCCCGCGGCGCAACCGGTCGCGCAGCGACTCGCCCTCGACGTAGGGCATGGTGAACCAGAGATGGCCCGCGCTCGCGCCGGAGTCGTAAACGGAAAGGATGTGCGGGTGCTGGAGCCGGGCCGCGAGCTTGATCTCGCGTTGGAAGCGATCGGCCCCGAGCGTGCTGGCAAGGTCGCTGTGGAGCACCTTGAGTGCGACGGGGCGGTCGTGCTTGAGGTCGCGGGCGAGCCAGACCGTCGCCATGCCGCCACGCCCGAGCTCCCGCTCCAGCGCGTACCGGTCACGGAGCGCGTCGGCGAGGGCTGCCGTGGGGTCGGTCATGCTGCGGTCCGGGGGGTCGCGCACCCCCCCAATCTACCCCGCGGAGGCGGTTGTCAGGTGGGTGCCGGGGCCCCGGCGAGCTGGGTGAGCGGCATCTCGTCCGCGATGCTGTGGAGGTAGGCGTTGGGATCGTGCATGTCGCCGCCCGGCGGGAGGAACTCGTACATCTCGCCGAGGTCGTTGCGCAGCCGATTGGCGTAGAAGGACGGCAGGCGCTCGGTCTCCCCGTGCAGGAACGCGCGGACGTCCTGATCGGTGTCGAGCAGCCTGCGGATCAGCGTGTGGTACTCGATCCGGCCCCAGCCCTCGGAGGACATCGCGCGGACCACGTTCATCCAGCGCGGAATGGCGCCGCGCGTGGCCGCGAAGCGGCGGCGGATTGCCCGGCCGGAGAACGAGTACCGGCTCAGGCTCACCAGGTTGTCGTAGAAGTCGGTCCAGGCGTAGTGCGCCGGACGGATGTTCATCGCGTGGTTGTTGTTCAGGAAATTGAACGGGAAGGGGAGAATGCGCCCCGCCCGCTGGTACTCCAGGTTGAGCGGGGCCGCCCGGCCGAACGCCGAGAGCAGCGAATACGCGGGGAAGGCACCCGGGGCGAGGTCGAGGAAGCGCTTGGTCAGCTCGAACGGTTCCGGGCCCTCGTCGCAGTCGAGCCCCAGCACGAAATTGGTCTGGATGTAGGGGACGTAGCGGAGGATCATGTTCACGTGCTCCGCCACCTGCGTCACCTTGTCCATTCCGGTGCGCCGCGTCTTCGACTTGTTGCCGAGGCTGTACCACGACTCGATGCCGGGCAGCAGGGCCTGGAAGTTGTTCCGCTGGAGCCGCTGGAGATGCGCCTCGGACAGCAGCGACAGACTGCTCTCCGCGATGTGCCGCACCTGGCCCGCCGGCAACGCGCTCTCGATCGCGTTCATGTAGTCGTCGAACCGGACCCCGAAGTTGGGGTCGTGCCAGGCGACGATCGGGTTCTTGATCTTCGAGATGAGGAAGCGAAGATCCTGGCTCAGGGCCTCGAAGCCAAGTGGCTGGTACTCAACCGTGGAGTCGATGCAGAAGCTGCAGGTGTAGGGGCAGCCCAGACTGCCGATCATCGGCACGATCTTGATCGTGGGCGCCTTGGCCAGCGTGGCCGCGACGAACTTCCAGCGCGCCTCGAGGCTCGGCAGCTCGGCCGGCTGCTGGCGGGCGGCCATCGTCCGGCCCATGGGCCGATGCTTGCTCCGCTCCCGCAGCACCTCGTCGATCACCGTCCGGTCGGTGAAGCCCAGCACGTAGTCGAAGAAGCGACGGGCGTCTTCAGGATAGCAGCGCGCGTGCGGCCCACCCAGGATCGTGATGACGCCACGCTGGCGGAACCGGTGGCTGATGGCGTACGCGAGGTGCGCGGCTTCGGTGAACGAGCCGATGAACAACAGGTCCAGATCGGGCGGCAGCTCCGCGAGGAGGTCTTCCCGGCCGGTATAGCAGATGTAGTGAACGTTGTGGCCCGCCTCTTCGCACCAGACGCTGAGCACCTGGGGCATGATGCTGGCCATGTTGGGATTCATCACCCGGCCGTAAATACTGTTCTTGGGGGATTTCGCCACGAGGTCGAGTACGCCGACCTTCAAGCGGCGCTTCGTGGTCGCGAAGTTCTGGGTGGACGACAGGACCACGAGGCACCTGCCCGAAGAGGTGCGCACTCGAATCGCTGGGACCCGGAAGTGGGCGGAGTAATTGGAGTGGGAGCGCCCTTCTATAGCTGGGCGCGCGTGCAAATGCTATACTCCAGTGCTGCATATCGCAAGGCTATACCAACATAGCCGCGCGGTCTCATCCGAAAGGTCACATGGTCCGGCTCAAAGTGCACGAGATCATGGCGCGGCGCGGCATCTCCGCCTACGCTCTCAGCCGAGGCGCGAGGTTGAGCTACCCGAGCGCCTATCGGCTCTCCCGGCCGGGCGGCCACTTCGGCCGGCTCCACGCCGACACCCTCGACCGTCTGTGCCTCTTCTTCAAGGTGCAACCGGGACAGTTGCTGACGTGGGTGCCGCCGCGACGGCGCTGACCCATCCCGGCAGGCGAAGGGGCCGGCGGCAAGGTCGGCCCCACGGCCCCAAGTCTACTCCGAGTCACCACCAATAGCGAATCCGGCGGCTACTCCGCGCCGACCAGCCGTTCGAACTTCAGGTTGCCGTGCAACGGCGCCCAGAAGGGGTTCACCCGCAGCGCGGCCCGGGTGGTGAACGGATAGGTCGTGTCGGCCAGCACAACGTGCAATGAATCGATCGCGGCGTCGCGCCGCCCGAGGTACATCCAGAGGATAGCCCAGTCGTTGGCGGCGTCGGTCCGAAGCCAGAGCGTGTCGGCATGCGACCGGCGGAGCGCCTCGTATCGCGCGTGTTCCCGTGTCGCGTCCTGCAACCGCCCCAACCCTGCGTAGCTGAAGCTCAGGTCGTAGTGGAAGGACGCCTCGTCCGGCCGCGCCCGCACCAGCCGCTCCGTGACCGCGCGTGCCGAGTCCGAGTACAGTCGGGTCCGGGCCGCGTCGCCGTGCATGTACGCTCGGCCGGCGCGCGCGGTGTAGTAGTTGACCGAGTCGCCGGAGGAGAACCCGTCGAGGGCGACCTGGTCGAGCACCCGCTCGTAGTCGGCGGCGAGCGGCCCCGTCCAGTCGAAGCAGGCGACGCACATCTTCTTCACGAACTCCAGCCGGCCGATTCGCGCCTCCGCCTCCTGCATGACGGCCCGGGCACCGGTCGTGTCCCCCCGCCACGAGAGCAGCGTCCGCGCCTTCTCGTAGTAAGCGTGGTACTGGTCCGGTGCCAGTGCGATCGCCCGGTCGTAGGCCGCAACGGCGTCCGGGTACCGCTTGGTGAACTCGTAGGCGCGGCCCAGGCGGAGCGCGCGCTGCGGGGACCGCGGATCGAGCGCATTCGCCCGCTCGATGTTCGCCAGAGCAGAGTCCCGTCGGCCGCGCCAGAACTGGTTGGTCGCGATCGACGACAACAGCTCGGCGTTATTCGGCTCGGTCTTGAGGGCCGCCGCGTACTGCACCATGGCTCCGTTCTGATCGTCATCGGCCTGCCGCACGAAGTCTCCCATGGCGACGTGCGCCTCGGCCGCTCCCGGCGCCAGCGCCAACGCGCGTTGCGCCGCGGCCTTCGCGTCGGTGAGATGCGAGGCGTTGGTGGGTTCCCGCTCGGCCAGATACAGATGGACTTCGGCGAGCCGCGCCCAGGCGAGCCCGAACCCCGAGTCGTGCGCGATTGCCTGCTCGTACATCTGCCGGGCAATCGTCATGGACTGGGGTTCGACGTTGAGCCGGGCGCGCTGCTCGTAGCTCCGGCCGCGGAGATAGGCGTCGTACGCCGGCACGCTTGCGGTCGGTCGCTCCGCCAGCTGCTGACGCGCGCTGTCGCCCATCGCCACGTCGAGCGCACCCGCGACCCGCGCCGCGATGTCGGCCTGGACCTGGAACACGTCTGTAATCGCCGCCACGAACGGCTGCTGCCAGCGGGTGCGCGGTGTGTGCCCCGGCACCACCTCCACCAGCTCCGGGCTCACTTCTACCCGGCTGGTGCCGTCCTTGGCCTTGGCCCAGCGCACCGTCCCGGTCAGCACGTAGTCCACGCCCAGCTCCCGGCCGACGATCTGCACCGGCTTGCCGCTCTTCTTGTACTGCACCGCGCTGCTCCGGGCCGTCACCTCGAGACCGCCCAGTGCGGCCAGCTTGCCGCGCACCGCGTCGCTCACGCCGTCGGCAAAGTATTCGTCGTCGGCGGCGCCGATGTTCTCGAACGGAAGCACCGCGACCCGCTTGGGGCCGCTGGTCCCGGGCTCGCCTTCCTGGTGCGAGCGCCGCCATGCGAAGAGCACCCCGAGCCCGATCAGGAAGCCGAGCGCCAGCGAAACGGCTGCGACCGGAACGCGCCGCCGGCCGCCGGCGTCCGCGAGGCCGCCGGAGGCAACGGTCGGCGTCGCCCCGGGGGTCGGGACCGTGAGCCCGCTGGTGACGGTCACCGGCCCGGTCACGGCTGCCTGGAGCGCCTGGGCAAACTGCCCGGCAGTGGCAAAGCGATCGGCCGGCGCCCGAGCCAGCGCTCTGGACACCGCGTGCTCGACGGCCGGCGGGACCGTCTCCCGTACCGCGTGCAATGGCCGTGGGGTCTCCGTGAACCGCCGGGTGAGAATGGCCTGCGCCGACGGCCCCGTGAACGGCGGCTCGGCCGCCAGCATCTCATAGAGCACGCAACCGAGGCTGTAGACGTCCGACCGCGCATCCACCTGCCGGTCGCCGGCCGCCTGCTCGGGACTCATGTACGCCGGCGTGCCCACGGCCATCCCGGTTTCGGTGAGCTGGGGACCGTCAGCTCCACCCAGCGCCCGCGCGATGCCGAAGTCGGCCACGAGCGTGCTGCCGTCGCGGGTGAGGAGGATGTTCTCCGGCTTGATGTCGCGGTGGACCACCCCGTGCGTGTGAGCGTAGTCGAGTGCCCGCGCGGCCTCCACTGCGATCCGCAGGGCATCTTCGAGCGGGAGCTGGCGCTCGCGCCGCAGCCGGTCGCGCAGCGATTCGCCCTCCACGTAGGGCATCGTGAACCAGAGCTGGCCGGCGGCTTCGCCCGAGTCGAGCACGGTGAGGATGTGGGGATGCTGGAGTCGCGCGGCGAGGCGGATCTCCCGTTGGAACCGCTCGGGCCCCA
>DATBQV010000327.1:0-3573 GCA_036560625.1 Gemmatimonadales bacterium | reverse complement strand
GAGACGACGACGAGAATGAGCGCGTTCCCCATGCTGCCCGACATCAGCTTGTCCTTCGTCATGCTGTCGGCGGTCTGAAGCAGGTACGCAAACACCGCCGCATAACCGTACACACTGGTCGGAATGCTCGAGAACGCCTTGATGTGCGCGCCGAGGCAGAGGATCAACACGGTCAGACCGACGACGATCGCGGCCCAGGCTTCGCCGCCAATCGAGTCCGCCATCGGGAATGACAGAATGATGAGCGCGCCCACCCAGGCGCAGACCGCTCCGAACGCGTTGCCGACGATGGTGTTCTTGAGCGCGTTGTTGTCGCCGCCCGAGTGGAAGAAGCAGGCCCAGGCGATGAATCCGGCCCAGATGAGCAGGTGAAGCTTCAAGTACAAGAATGTTGCGATTCCGCCCAGAACCCCGATGCTGACCGACAGCGCGACGAGTTGGGACATAGCGACGCCTCCCTCGTGACTGAGACGGATGCAGGGCGCCGCCACCCCCGGGTGGGCGGGAGTGAAGGCGTGTGGAATGTGCGTTGGGCAGGGTTCATGTAGCACCTGGAGGCTGGCTTGTCAAATTTTGATGCAGGCCCACCCCTCGGGGACCGCCCGATGGGTACCCCCGGCAGCCGCCGCGCGGCTGGCGTGATCGCCGCCCTCCTCCCGCTGCTGGTTGGAGTCGGCACGCTCGCCGCCCAGCGCCCGACCGACGCCGCCGGGCTCGGCGACGAAGCGGTCAAGCGCGCGGTCGAATATCTCCGGATCAACACCACCAACCCACCCGGCAACGAAGACCAGACCATGCGGTTCTTCGCCCGGATTCTGGCCGACGAAGGCATTCCCTTCGACACGGCGTCGTCCGCGCCGGGGCGCGGGAACATCTGGGCCCGGCTCAAGGGCGGCCGCGAACCGGCGCTGGTCCTGCTCCACCACATGGACGTGGTCCCCGCCGATCCGCGCTATTGGACCGAGGACCCGTTTGCCGCGACGGAGAAGGACGGGATGGTCTACGCCCGCGGGGCGCTCGACACGAAAACGCTGGGCATCATGGAGCTGGAGGCGTTCCTCGCCCTCCACCGCCTCAAGACTCCGCTGACCCGCGACGTCATCTTCATGGCCACCGCGGACGAGGAGGCCGGGGGAACCTTCGGCGCCGGATGGGTCGTGAGTCACCACGCCGAGGCGTTCGCCGGCGCCGGGCTGCTCCTGAACGAGGGGGGCGACGGGACCGAGGCCGACGGGCGGAAGGAATTCGGCGTCGAGATCACGCAGAAGGTGCCGCTCTGGCTGGAGCTGGTCTCGACCGGAAGGCCGGGCCACGGGTCGGTCCCACCCGTCAGCTCATCGGTGGACCGACTGGTGCGCGCCCTCGAGCGGCTTCGGACCCACGAGTTCGCGCCCCGGATCGTCCCGGCCGTGGACGCCTACTTCAAGGCGCTCGCCGCCACCGCCGAACCGGAATGGAAGGGCGCCTACACCGACATGGCGAAGGCAACGGCCGATCCAAATGCTCTGCTCCGGCTCCAACTAGAGCACCCGGGCCTGGCGGCGCTGACGCGGAATACCTGCTCCATCACAATCCTTCGGGGAAGCGACAAGATCAACGTGATTCCGCCCGAGGCTCGGGCCCAGCTGGACTGTCGGCTCCTGCCGGATCAGGATCCCGCGGCGTTCATCCGCGAGGTGGAGGCCGTCCTCGACGATCCCGGCATCAAGGTCCAGAAGATCCTGGGCTTCACACCCGCGGTCTCGGGGACCGACACCCCGCTCTACCGTGCAATCGTCGACGTAACCCGGCGCCACTTCCCGGATGCCAGCATCGTTCCAGCCGTGTCCACCGGCTTCACCGACAGCCATTTCTTCCGCGACCGCGGCATCGCCAGCTACGGCTTCGCACCCATTCTCATTCCGGAACAGGACGAGGCCGGAGTCCACGGCAACAACGAGCGCCTTTCGCTCGACAACATCCGGCGCGGCACGGCAATGGTCCTGGAGATCGTACAGGCCGTGGCCGGCAAGGCGGTCCGGTAACCATGGGGCGCCTCCTCGTACTCTTCGTGACGGCGTTCGTGGACATGGTGGGCCTCACCATGATCATCCCGTTGCTGCCCTACTATGCCACCCAGCTCGGCGGCAGCGCGGCGATCGTCGGTCTGCTCATCTCCGCCTTTTCGGTGGCCCAGCTGGCGGGCGCTCCGGTCTGGGGTCGCCTCTCCGATCGCTACGGCCGGCGCCCGGCGATCCTCGCCGGCCTCCTCATCACCGCCGTTGCGTATGTGATCTTCGCCTTTGCGGGCTCCGTTTCGATGCTGTTTCTCTCCCGCATCGTCCAGGGAATGGGCGGGGGCACGATCGGCGTGGTCCAGGCGTACGTGGCGGACGCGTCGCCACCGGAAGGCCGCACCAAGAGCCTGGGCTGGCTCTCCGCCGTCACCAGCCTCGGCGCTGTGGCCGGCCCCGCCCTGGGCTCGATGCTGGTGCGAGTCGGCGGACAGGCGGCGCCGGGACTGGCCGCTGCCGCGCTCTCCCTTCTCGTCGCGGTGTTCGCGTGGCGCTATCTCCGCGAGTCCCGCGAGCTGCGCGCCTCCGGCGGGTTCGCCACTACCGGCCCGCGCACCACCGGCCGCGCGGCCGTCGCGCGGGTGCTGGCCAAGTGGTATGAGCCGGCGCCCCGGCTCATCTGGATCTACGCGGTCGCGATCGGCGCATTCTACGGGACCATTCAGACCGTGCCGCTGCTGCTCCAGCGCCGGATGGGGATCACCGAGGAGAACATCGGGTGGTTCGTGATGTACCTGGGCGGTATGGGCGTCGTGGTCCGCACGCTCATTCTCGGACCCGCCGTGGATCGTCTGGGAGAGTCGCGGCTATCCCGCCTGGGCCTGGTGGTGCTCGCGGGCGGTCTGGTCGCCACCGGCCTCGCCAAGGGGTGGGCGCTGCTGGCCGTGGGATTTACCTTGATGCCGCTCGGGACCGCGTTTGTCTTTCCGTGCGTGACCGGCCTGCTCTCGCGCGTCGTGCCCAGCCGCGAGCGGGGCCTCTATATGGGAGTCCAGCACACGTTCGGCGGCATTTCGCGTGTCGCGTTCCCGATTGCCGCCGGATTCTTGATGGATGGGCTGGGCGTGGGCGTGCCGTTCTGGATCGCCGGCCTGCTCGTGCTGGTCACGCTCCCGCTCACGCGTGCCATCGGAACCCCGCCCGGGGCCGAGCCCGCGGAGGCCGTCGAAGCACGCAAGCTGGCGGCGGCCGACCTCACGGCGGAATTCCAGGTCGAGCCGACGCCCGGCGGGTCACAGCCCCCCGGTCGGACCTAGCCTCGCCTGGTCTTCAAGAGCGCCGCGGCGGCATCCACCGCCTCCGGCGCCCCCGCCAGCGCGAGCACATCGCCGGACTGGAGTCGCTCCTGCCCGGTCGGCAGAAGCACCTGTCCTCCGTTCCGGTCCAGCGCCAGCACCGCCGCGCCTGTCAGGCCGCGCACATCGAGCTGCGCCAGCGTCCTCCCCACTCCCGGATCACCGGCCTCCAGTCGCAGCATCACCGGCTCACCAAGCCCGGGCAAGATCGTCCCGACGTCGGG
>DATBQV010000326.1:0-6573 GCA_036560625.1 Gemmatimonadales bacterium | reverse complement strand
GCTGGTCGGCCCGAACGGCGCGGGCAAGACGACGGCAATGCTGCTGCTCGCCACCCTGCTCGCCCCGAGCCGGGGCTCGGCCAGGATCTTCGAGCGCGACGTGACCCGCGACCGGGCGGGGGTCCGCCGGCTCCTCGGCCTCGTCTTTCAGGAGCCCAGCATCGATGGCCTTCTCACGGTCGAGGAGAATCTCCTGTTCGCCGGGCGCCTGGCCGGCATCGGGGGCGAGGCAGCACGGACCGCCGTGCAGCAGACGATGGCCCGGACCGGACTCGTTGCTCGGGCAGAGCAGCCGGCCCGGCAACTCTCCGGTGGCTGGCGGCGCCTCACCGACATCGCCCGCGCGACACTGCATCGACCCGACCTCCTCATCCTCGACGAGCCGACGGTCGGCCTCGACCCCGAGCACCGCGATCGCATGTGGAATCTGCTCGACGCCGAGCGGCGTGAGCGCGGCGCGACGATCCTCTTTTCCACCCACTACCTGTCGGAGGCCGAGCCGGCGGACCGCGTCGTTATGCTGGCTCGCGGGTCGGTGGTCGCGGACGCGGCGCCGGCCGTGTTGTGCGCCGAGCTCGGCGATCAGGTAGCCGAAATCGATGGACCAGGCGCGGACGCGCTTGTGGCCGGTCTGCGGGGCGCGGGACTCGTGGTGATGGCGCACCGAGCGGAGCGGGGGTGGCGCGTGGGGCTCACGGGTTCGCGGGAGCGCGTGACCGAGCTTGCAGCCGCAGCTCCGGGGATCGCGCGCCTCGCGATCCGGCCGCCGACGCTCGAAGACGTCTATTTCGGGCGCACCCAGGCACCGGCGGCATGAGCAGGGCCGCGACTGTCCGAGGCATCGTCGTCCGGGACCTGATCCGGGCCACGCGACAGCGGAGCCGGCTGCTGGCGGGCGTGGCCCGGCCGTTCATTTGGGTCTTCCTGATCGGGGCCGGCTTCAACTCGATCGCCCGGATCGAGGGCGGGATCAGCTATCAGGCGTTCGCGTATCCGGGCGGGATCGTGATGGCTGCGTTGTTCGGCGGGATGCTCACCGCGATCTCGACGGTCTACGACCGTGAGTTCGGGATGCTGCGGCTCATGCTCGCGAGCCCGTCGGGAGTAGTTGCCGTATTGACCGGCCGGGCACTGTCGGCCACGATCATCGGAGGGGTGCAAGGCGGCATTGTCCTGGCGTGCGCGTCCCTCGCTGTTCGACTCACGCTGCCGCAGTATGCCCTTTCCGCCGCCGGCCTCGCGCTTATCGCGTTCACGAGCGGGACTCTCGGGCTCCTGGTCGCGGCGCGTCTTACCTCGGTCGAGAACTTCGGCGGCGTCATCAACATCGTGCTGTTTCCGTTGCTGTTCGTGAGTGGGGCGCTCTATCCCACCGCCGGCATGCCGGCGCCCCTGCGGACCCTGGCCCGGGTGAACCCGGTGACCTACATGGTGGATCTGATCCGCCACACGTTCGGCCAGCCGGCCGAATTTGCGCTGGCCCTCGACGTGGGAGCGCTGGTGATCACCGCCGTGGTGGCATTCGGGGTGACGATGGCGGTGTTCGATCCGGAGCAGCGGTTTGTGGGAAGAAGCCGTTAGCCGTCAGCTAAAGGCTAACGGCTAACGGCTAACGGCTAACACCCGCCCTCCGTTCGCTCCAGCAGAATCCGCTGCTCGATCCTTGCCTGCACCGGACGCCCGACGCGCGCCTCGGCCGGGACATACGTCTCCACCGTGACCTGACGGTCCCGGCGCAGCAGTCCTTCGCGCAGGCCCCACGCAAACGTCCCCTCCTCCCTCACCGACTGCCGCAGCTTGAGCGGGAGACTGTCGCCGCGGAGGCTCGCCTCGGCCAGGTCCCGTCGGATGGTCAGGCGGAATCGATAGACCGGGCCGGTGCCGGAGCTGTCCGCCAGCCTGCGGATCTCGAGGCCGGTACCATCAGCCCAGGTCTCCCCGACGGCCGGCAGGCGCGGCGGCAGGCGCGGCAGCAGATCGTCGAGGGACCGGGCGAGATCGGCGACCTCGAGGAGCGGATCGGGGACGAAGGGCCGGGCCTCAGCGCGGTAGCGCCCGTCGGCGCTCAGGAGCCCGCGAAAGCGGCCACCGATGATGGGATCGGTGTCGGGGTTGAGACTGTCCTGCTCCGAGTGCCGCCACACCGCGAGACTGTCGAACCAGCCTTCCAGATGGACGGAGTCTCCGGCGGCCGGCGCGGCGCGAAAGCGCCATTCCCCATCGAGCCCGACCGTTTCGCGCCGAGCCCGCCCCGCGACATAGGTGGCGACCTCACTCCGGCGGGTCTCGCGGAAAGCGGCGCAGTCCAACTGTGCCACGGCGTATCGGAGGGGGTCGGGATTCGCTGGGGCCGAGCGGCGCGGGGACGCCGCGCCGCCCAAGGCAAGCGCGGACACAAGCGCCAGGGCCGTACTTCGCGGACCCTGCGTCAGGGCTCCTGCATGAAGGGGTAGCGCCAGTCAGTGGCCGGCACGAATGTCTCTTTGACCGTGCGAGGCGATACCCAGCGGAGCAGGTTGAGGATCGAGCCGGCCTTGTCGTTGGTGCCGCTCGCCCTGGCACCACCGAACGGCTGCTGTCCCACGACCGCGCCGGTGGGCTTGTCGTTCACGTAGTAGTTGCCCGCAGCGTTCCGAAGGGCACGGTCCGCCTCGGCGAGGGCGCCCCGGTCCCGGGCGAACACCGCGCCGGTGAGGGCGTAGGGGCTGGTCCGGTCGACCAGATCCAGCGTCTCGGCCCAACGCGCCTCCGGGTACACGTGGACGGTGAGCACGGGACCGAAGACCTCCTCGCACATGAGCCGGTAGCCGGGGTCGGCCACCTGGAGCAGCGTGGGCTGGATGAACCAGCCGACCGAGCCGTCCGCACCGCCACCCGCCAGCACCGTCACCCCGGGATCCCGCTTGGCGCGCTCCAGGTGTCCACTGATACGCTCGAACGCGCGCCGATCGATGACCGCGCCCATGAAGTTCCGGAAATCCGCGACGTCGCCCATGCGGATCTCGCCGATCATCGCCACGGCCCGGTCGCGCACCGCGGGCCACAGGCTGTCGGGCACGTACGCGCGCGACGCCGCGCTGCACTTCTGGCCCTGATACTCATAGGCGCCCCGTACGAGTGCCACGGCGAGCGCGTCCACGTCCGCGCTCGCATGCGCAACCACGAAGTCTTTCCCTCCCGTTTCGCCCACGACCCGGGGGTAGCCGACATAGCGGTCGAGGTTCTGCGCCACCCGCTGCTGCAGCATCCGGAACACGGCCGTCGACCCGGTGAAGTGGATGCCGGCCAGCATGCGGTGCCCGAGCAGGACGTCACTCACCTCCGCCGGATCGCCCGGTACGAAGTTGATGACGCCGGGCGGCAAGCCGGCCTCCTCGAGCAACCGGAAGAAGTGCCAGTTGCTGAGAGCCGCCGTCGCCGACGGCTTCCAGACGACCACGTTGCCCAGCAGCGCCGGCGCGGTCGGCAGGTTGCCGCCGATGGCCGTAAAGTTGAACGGCGTGATGGCGTAGACGAATCCCTCGAGCGGCCGGTGATCCAGCCGGTTCCACATGCCCGATGACGACTCCGGTTGCTCGCGATAGAGTCGCTCGGCGAAATGGACGTTGAACCGGAGGAAATCGATGAGCTCGCAGGCGCTGTCGATTTCCGCCTGGTGGGCCGTCTTGCTCTGCCCGAGCATCGTCGCGGCATTGAGGAGCGGCCGGTACCGGGAGGCGAGGAGATCCGCCGCCTTGAGGAAGACGGCCGCCCGGTCCTCGAATCGCCACTGCGCCCACTCGCGCCGGGCCTCGAGCGCGGCCTCGACGGCGCGGCTCACCAGCTCGGGCGTCGCCTGGTGGAGATCGCCGAGCACCCGGGCATGGCAATGCGGCGCGGTGACCGGTTCGGTCCGACCGCGATGCGCGCGACCGGCGATGACGACGGGGATGTCCGCCCGCTCGGCGCCGACGGCCCCGAGAGCGGCCTTGAGGGCCGCCCGTTCGGCGGTGCCGGGGGCAAAGGAGAGCACCGGCTCGTTCCGGGGCACCGGGATATTCGACGCGCTGCTCATCTCACAACGACCCGCTGCAGTGGGGACTACAAAGCTAATTGCCCCCGGGGCTCGTGCTCAAAAGCGCACCTGCAGCTGCGAAATCAGCGAGCCGCGCCGGATGCCCGGCGTCCCGATCTTCCGCGAGACGTAGTTCGCGAGGAGGCGGACCCGATCGCCCGCGAACCACAGGTTGACGCCTCCGGTCGTGGCCACGGTCCGGACGGCGCCGGTGATCGCCGGACGCTCGAACAGCTCCTGCCGGGCCACCAGCTGGACCCACGGCAGGACCTTGTAGCCGATGAGACCGTACCATCCCTTGTCGTTCGCCGCGCCCGTGTGGCGGCTTTGCCAGATGTACTCGCCCCGAGCCAGCAGGCCGCGATACTCCAGGTCGGCGTCGATGCCGTAGCGTGTGCTGTCCCCGGCGTACACGCCGAGGTTGGTGCCAAGCGTGAGGAAGCCGGTCGGGCGGACGGCCAGCCGGCCGACGATCAGGCTGGACGAATCCACGTTGACGATCCGATTCTGCCCCTCGCCGTTGAAGATGCCCAGCGAGGCGGTGCCGTAGCTTCCGAGCGTGTATTGCGCCATCACGCCGATGTCGCGCTTGGTGGCGATCGAGTCGACGATCGTGGCGCGGTCCGCCGTCTCCACAGCCGTGATCGACATGATGTACTCGGGGCTGAACGGCGTCTTGAACTGGCCCGCCGTCACGCTGAACGCCTGGCGGGTCCAGCGGACGCAGGCGTCACGCAGGCTCACGCTCGCCGCGGTCGTCGCGGTCCCGCCGGCCGCGTACTCGACCAGTACCCGGTAGCTGAAGCCCGCCGGCAGGCCGCCGTCGGCGCTGAGGCGTCCCCGGTTGAGCGTTCCCGTCAGATTGGTGTCGGAGCGATACGTTTCGCGTGCCTGGATGTAGCCGCCCACGCGGACGGAGAACCGGGCCGCCGAGCTGTCGCGAGGGGCCTGCGCAGCCAGCGTGAGCCAGGGGAGCGTGAGTATGCCGAGGGTCGGGATCGCTCGCACAAGCGCAGGCGGCATGGGGTCTCCCAATCGAGGAGCGTGAGGGTGGGGGTTGTGGGGTCCGACGAAGCGAGCCAATATATCTCTGAGGTGCCCGACGGCAAGCTCCGCGACGAATTGAGGTTATCTATGGATACATTGAGCGTCGCTGAGGCCGCCGCCCTCCTCCACCTCAACCCGAAGCGAGTCCAGTTCCTCGCCCGCGCCGGCCGCCTGCCCGCCGTTCGCCTGGGTCGCAAATGGCTGTTTCCGCGCCATCAGCTCGAGGCCATGCTAGGGCCCGGCAACGGCGCGCCGGCGGCGGCGCAGGCGATCGATCTCAGCGCCCGAAACCAGCTACGGGGCATGGTGGCATCGGTCAGCCTCGACGGTTTGATGGCGGAGGTCGTCGTCGCCATCGGCGACCAGGAGCTCGTCTCGGTGATCACGAAGGCCGCGGCCGAGCGGCTCCGGCTCAAACCCGGCGACGAGGTCTATGCCGTGATCAAGTCCACGGAAGTCATGATCGGAAGGGGATGACGTGCGCAGCTTCCGGAGAACCTGGCTCCCTCGCGCCGCCGGAGCGGCAGTCCTGCTCCTGGGCGGCGCCGAGCCCCTCCGCGGTCAGTCGGGCGTCCTCACCGTGTTTGCCGCTGCCTCCCTCACCGAAGCCTTCGGCGACATCGCCCAGCGCTTCGAGCAGGAGAACCCCGGCACCCACCTCCGCGTCAACTACGCCGGGTCCCAGCAGCTCGTGCTGCAGATCCAGCAAGGCGCGCAGGCCGACGTCTTCGCGTCGGCCGACGAGCGCTGGATGAAAGCCGTGACGGACAGCGGACTCGCGGCCGGGGCGCCGGCCGTCTTCGCTCACAACCGGCTCGTCGTCATCGTCCCGGCGGCGAACCCCGGCCGCATCGATCGGCTTCAGGACCTGAGCCGCCGCGGGCTCAAGATCGTCCTGGCCGCCGGCGCGGTTCCCGTGGGTCGCTACAGCCGGCAGGCCTTGGAGCAGTTGTCGGCCGCGCCCGGGTTCACGGCCGACTATTCCGCCCACGTGCTGGCGAACGTCGTCTCGCAGGAGGAGAACGTCAAAGCGGTGGCGACCAAGGTGCAGCTCGGCGAGGCGGACGCCGGAATCGTCTACCGGTCAGACGTGACGCCGAGCGTCGCCCGCGTGACCCGGATGCTGGCCATTCCGGACGAGTACAACGTCGTCGCGACCTACCCGATCGTCGTCCTGCGCCAGAGCGCCAATCAGGAGGCCGCGCGGCGATTCGTCGCCTACGTGCTGAGCGCCGGCGGCCAGCGGGCGCTCGCGGCCCGGGGCTTCATCCCCAGCGATACGACCGGCGCCGCCGCAGGGAAACGCTGAGCCGCGTCATGCTTCGGCCGCGGCGGTTCCTGCGCCTTCAGACGTGGGGCGGCCGTGCGGCGATGGGCGCGGCGGTGGGCGTGCTGCTCTGTCTCTTCGTGCTTCCCTTGCTGGCCCTCCTGGTGCGGGTCCCGCCGCTCGACCTGCTGCGCCGTCTCGGTCA
>DATBQV010000325.1:0-4873 GCA_036560625.1 Gemmatimonadales bacterium | reverse complement strand
CGTCTGAGGATTGGTGTTACCGGTGCCGAGCTGGCCGAGATCGTTGCCGCCCCAGCAGTAGATGGCGCCGGTCGTCGTGAGGCCGCATGCGTGATCCTGCCCCGCGCTCACCGAGTCGAGCAGCACGCCGACCGGCAGACTTACCGCCACGGGGATGGTGCTGTTGCTCGCGGTGCCGTTGCCGAGGGCGCCCGCGACGTTGCGGCCCCAGCAGTAGGCGGTCTGGAGCGGCGTCACGCCGCAGGTGAAGTCCTGGCCCGCGCTCACGTTGGTGAACCGGAGCCGTCCGCCGATCGAGGCAGTGCCGTTGATGCCCCCGGCCGTGGCCGTGATCGTCACGTCTCCCAGGGCCAGCCCACGAGCAACACCGACGTTGCTCACGCCCACGATGAACGCGTTCGAGCTTTGCCAGGTGACCGTGCGCCCCGTGAGCGTGTTGCCCCCGGCGTCCTTGACTGTCGCCGTGAGCTGGAGCGTCTCGGCCAGGCCCACGGTGCCGGTGCCCGGCGTGATCGTCACGCTGGCCACGGGGGCCAGCACGACCGTCACCGTCGCCGTTGCGCTCTTGCCCTCGGACGTGCCGGTGATGGTCGCGGTTCCCTGGGAGATGCCGTGCACCACCCCGAGGGACGACACGCCGGCCACGCCCGTGTTCGAGCTGGCCCACGAGAAGACCCGGCCCGGGAGCGGCGCGCCGCCCGTCGCGAACGCGGCGCCGGTGAGATTGGCCGTGCCGCCGACATCCGCCGTAACCGTGGTCGGCGTCACGGTGACCGACCCGACCGCCGTCGTGCTCACGGTCATCGTGAGCGAGCCGCTCTTCCCTTCCGCAGTCGCGGTGATCTGCGCCGTGCCCGCGGCCACGCCCGTCACCACGCCCTGGCCATCCACCGTCGCGATGGCTGCGTCGCTGGTGGCCCAGGTGAAGGTGCGATTGGTGAGGGTGTCGCCGCTGGCGCCGAGCGGGATGGGCGTGAGGGGCGCCTTGGCGCCCACGGAGACGACGGGATTCGCCGGCGCCACGGCAACGGTGGCCACCGGCACGAGATTCGGCGGACCCAGGGGCTCGGCGGTACAGGCACACACCGTCAGGGCCGCGACGAGCGGGGCAGTATGGACTCGCATGTGGATCGTGTGGCTCGGCGTCAGCGTACCGGGCAGGACGCGCCTGCCTCGGCGATCAGGTCCTCGATGGGGCGGGGCGCGGCGAGCGCGAAGCCCTGAGCGAAGTCTACTCCCAGAGCGCGCAGCGCGTCGAGGGCGGCGCCGGTATCAGCGGCCTTGGCGACGATCGGAATGCCGAGCACGCGGCCGGCCTGGGTGGCCGCCCGCGCGACCACGGCCTGGAGCGGATCGGCCTCCAGATCGCGGATCACGGCCGGGCTCAGCTTGAGCAGGTCGAGCGGCAACGCCTTGAGATAGTGCAGTGACGAGAGTCCTCCGGTAAAGTCGTCCAGGGCCACGCGGCACCCCAACTCCCGCAGCTCCCGCGCAAAGGAGACGGCCTGGGCCAGGTCCGCCAGCACGGCCTGCTCGCTCACCTCGAAGCAGAGCGAGCTGGGCGCAAGGCGATCCACCTGGAGACGCTCGCGGATCAATCCGATCAAGCGTTCGTCGCGGAGGGATTCGGCGCCCAGGTTGATGCAGCAGGGAGGGAGGCTCTGCTGGTCCGCCCGAGGCCGCCACCCCGCGAGGAGGGAGATGGTGTGCCGGACGACCCAGTGGTCGATGACCGACATCAGGTTGTAGCGCTCAGCCGCCGGGAGGAACGCACCGGCGGGGAGGAGGCCGGCCTCTGCGTCTTCGAGGCGGAGGAACACCTCCCAGAACCCCGGCTCGCCTACCGACATGTGGGCAAGGGGCACGATCGGCTGGGCGTACAGGCGGAACTGGCTCTCCTCGAGCGCCCGGGTGATGCGGGCGGTCCAGTCGGTCCGGGCACCGTCGGGCGGCGTGGCGTCCTCCAGCCGGGCCGCATGAATGCGATTGCGCCCCGCGTGCTTGGCCCGGTAGCAGGCGGCGTCCGCCGCGCGCAGGGCCTCCGACTCGGTGGTGCTGCCCGCGGCCAGCTCGACCAGGCCGATGCTGACGCCGAGCGCGAACGAGTTGTCTTCCCACGTGAACCGGAAGTTTTCCACGGCCTGCCGGAGGCCCTCGGCGATGCGACGAGCCTGCTCCATTTCGCAGTGCTCGAGCAACACGGCGAACTCGTCGCCCCCGAGCCGGGCGAGCGTGTCACGGCTGCGAAGCTCGCCGCGCAGGATACCGGCGAGCTGGCGCAAGAGCGCGTCGCCCGCCACGTGCCCGCACGTGTCGTTGACGGTCTTGAAGCGGTCGAGGTCGAGATAACAGAGGCCGTGTGTCGTGCTCGAGTCGCGCGCGCTCGAGACCACTCGCGCGAGACGGCGCTCGAATTCACGCCGATTGATGAGACCCGTGAGCGGGTCGTGCGTGGCCTGGTGCGAGAGCTGACGGGTGAGCTGACGCTGGGGGGTCGCGTCGCGGAAGACCATCACGACGCCGGTGAGACGGCCCTCGTGATCGTGCAGCGGCGCCGCCGACTCGTCGATCGCGAACTCGACCCCGTCCCGCCGGACGAGCGTCAAATGGCTGGTGAGACCCATGGGGCGGTCTTCATCGAGACACCGCTCCGCCGACGTCTCCACCGGCTCGCGGGACGATTCGTGGAGGACGGTGAAGACGCGGGTAAGGGGCTCGCCCTTCGCTTCCGCCAGCAGCCAGCCGGTGAGGTGCTCCGCCACCGGGTTCAGGTACTCCACCATGCCACGGGCGTCGGTGGCGATCACCGCGTCGGCGATCGACGCGAGCGTGACGAGCGCGCGCTCCCGCTCGCGGAACAGCGCGGCGTCGGCCTCCTTGCGCGCGGTGACGTCGGTCTGCATGCCGATCATGCGCAGCGCGCGGCCCTCGCGATCCCGCTCGACGACGCGGCCGCGGTCGTGCACCCAGTGCCATTCGCCCGCCCGGGAGCGTAGCCGGTACTCCGCTTCGTAGACCGGCGTGGTCCCGGCCAGGTGGGCTTGGAGGCGGGCACGGGCGACGGGAAGGTCCTCGGCGTGGATGAGAGGCTCGGGCAGGTGCAGCTCGCCGTCGAGATCGCCCGGGTCGTGGCCGAGCAGCGCGGTCCACGCGTCGCCCAGGTAGCGGGCGCCGCTCGCCGCATGCCACTCCCAGAGGCCTGTCTCGGTCGCGAGGAGCGCCAGCCGGAGGCGTTCCTCGCTGAGGCGCAGCTCGTCCTCAGGTGTGCGTCGGCTCGGCGGCGCAGCCGGCGGCGCGAGAGTGCGGGTTCGAGTGGTCACGGATGCGGGCGGCGACCCGGGCAGAAGTTCTGAAATATGTGTCCGGGGTCACCGGGTCCGCGAGACGGACGCGAATTGCGGTACCCGAAGAAAGACCGTGAACGGTAAACAGTAAACAGTAAACGGTAAACAGTGAACGGTGAACGGGGAAAAAACGGGAGCCCGTTGCAGGGGCCCCCGTTCACTGTTCACCGTTCACTGTTCACCCTTTACCGTTCACTGTTCTCGGGCTTACTCCTCTTCCTCCCCGAGCTTCTTGTACAGCCAATATTCCGGGCCGGCCAACTCTTCTGGCCATTCGCCCTGGTGGACCTCACCGCGCCACGCCTCGGGGTCAGGGGCTTCCCATTCCGCCTCGTCGGCGGCCCACGGGAGGTCCCCCTCGGTCTCCCACGGCTTGCGCTCCTCTTCGAACATCGGTCCCACCTCCGTTGGCTGCCTCTGCCGGTCGCTGCAAACGCACGCCTCGTGCCGTGGGCCGGGTGTCGTGGCTGGAGCGGCCAGCCAGAGCGCCGGCACCCACCGGCTACTCCGATTGGCTCCTTCGAGTATCGGAACGACTGCGGGAGAGTCTTAGCCCTGCGGGGTGGCGCGGAGGAATTCTTCCCGGTAGTAGCCTGCGGGGATGGTGCCCATGCGCATGAGGCGTTCGTGGAAAGCGCGCTGCGAGAAGCTGCCGCCCTGGCGGCGCTTCACGTCCTCGCGCAGCGCGACGATGGCGTTCTTGCCGAGGTTGTAGGTCACCGCCTGCGTCGGCCACTTGGAGTAGCGGTAGATGGCCCGCGAGGCGGTCTCGCAGAGCGCCTTGGCGACGGGATCGCCCGACGCGCTGGCACAGGCACCGGGCGCAAACTGGACGTGCTCGGTGAAGTAGTCGACCGCCTGGTCAAACGTCATCCGGCCGGTGTGGAGCCCAACGTCTACGCGCACGCGCACGGCGCGCAGCAGCTGGCCCTGGAGCTCGTACAGGTGTTCAGCCGCAGTGTAGAAGCCGTGCGGCCGCCCCGGTCTGGGGTCGGCCATCAGCTCCTCCGAGTAGAGCCCCCAGCCCTCCGTCGCCATCGAGTCCTCCCACATCGCGGCCGAGTCCTCCACCGAGCCGGGCGTGAGCCAGCGGATGTTGGAGATCTCGCTCGCGTGCTGGCTCATGTACTTGTAGTGCCAGTCGTGGCCCGGAAAGCCCTCGTGCACCGCGGTGTCGGCGACGGACGCCCGGTTGTTCACCTTGAGCTGGCCGGGATCGTTGCCGGTCGGCGTCAGGTACAGGCGTCCGATGCCGCTCTTCTTGAACGGGGGCGCCGGATAGTACGTGGCATCGATGGAGCTGCGGAGGACGGGCGGTGTGGGGACGATATCCAGGCGGTAGTCCGCGGGCACGTCGAAGAGTTGCTGCTCCCGCCCGTAGGCGACGGCTCGCTGGCCCGCCTCGCGATACCAGCGGAACAGCTCGTCGTCGTTGGCCGGCGAGTCCTTCGAGAGGTGGGCCATGACCGCGCGAACGGCGGCACGCTGCGCCGCCGGATTGCCGAAGTCCAGCCGCAGCTTGGCGCCTT
>DATBQV010000324.1:0-2980 GCA_036560625.1 Gemmatimonadales bacterium | reverse complement strand
CACGGTCACGCGCACTCGCCCGGCCAACGCCGGGCGCGCCACCGCATCGAGAATGGAGTCGGAGAACACCTCGAACGAGAAGCGAACGTCCTCGGCCGTCACCGGTTTGCCGTCCGCCCACCGCGCCCCGGGTGCGAGGTGGAATCGCAGGGTGAGCGAGTCCAGCCGCTCCCACCGCTCCGCCAGGCGCGGCCGGTATGCCGTCGTGTCGATCGGCGGCTTGCCGGGCTCGAGGTCGGCCAGCCGCTCAAAGACAAGATCGCCGATGTCCCGAGCCACCGTCTCCACCGCGAGCGGCGGCAGGATGCTCGATGGCTCTCCGACGGCAGCAACCACGACGGGGCGGGCGGCGGCGCTGGAGCCGTCACCCGACCGGCACCCAGCCAGCCCGAGGGCGAGCCCGACGGCGAGGAGTGGTCCGAGGCTCCGCACGACAGCTCCTCCGGGTGGCTGATTAGGCTGCTGGCGAATGGAACAGAACATTACATATTGTATTGTCACGTTACAGTCGCGCCGGCACCGAACCGCAAACCAGCAGCGTAACGCCCTGCAAAATAATCACTTGAATTGAGGGCCTCCAACGGTACTCCGCTTGCTTTGTCAGGGGCCGCCGATTAGCCCCCAACTGCGGAGTTACCATGCCTGCCAACAGATACCTCGCCCTCGCCCTTTCGGGACTCGCCGCGATCACCGCCTGCAACGGTTCCGCCGGCACCGCGCCGGGCGCCCAAGCGCAACTGAGCTTGAACGTCGCCAGCCGGCCGCGCGCCGGCGCCGGCAGCAGTGCGAGAAGCGTGTCACTCGACGTCACCTCGCCCACGCCAGGGACGTTCACCGACGGGACGAATACACTCGTGCTCACCAGCGTGCAGGTCGTGCTGCGGAAGATCGAGCTGGAGCGGGTCGGACACGACGGCGCCTGCGCCGCTAACAGCACCATGAGCGCCAGCACGAACGCGAGCTCCGGCGGAGGCGCTGCCAGCACCAGCACCGCGGACGATCACGGCCATGACATGGGCGACGACAACGGGAACGACGCCAACGACGACTGCGAGAATGTGGAAGTCGGGCCGGTGCTTGTGGACGTCCCGGTCACGACCTCCGGTGCCCAGCATTCCGTGTCGGTCACCGTCGATGCGGGCACGTTCGAGAAAGTCGAGTTCGAGATTCACCAACCCGAGAACGACACCGGCGACTTGGCCTTCCTTGCCGCCAACCCCGGGTTCGCAGGCATCAGCATCCGGGTCCAGGGCACGTGGAACGGAACGTCGTTCACCTTCACCAGCGATCTCAACGCGAAGCAGGAGATCGAGCTGTCGCCGCCGCTGGTCGTCGCTCAAAGCGGCGCAACCGATCTGACGATCTTCTTCGGCGTCTCCGGCTGGTTCGCCACGTCAGGCGGGACGCTCATCGACCCCGCGTCCGCGGTGAAAGGCCAGCCGAACGAGGGTCTCGTGCAGGACAACATCAAACGATCCCTGCGGGCCTTTCGGGATAATGACGAGGACGGTGCCGAAGACTGAGCCGGTCTGGATCGCCCTCGTCTGCCTGTCGGACAGCTTTCGCTCCGCCGTGACGCAGGTCGCGGCGGAGCTTGGCGCTGATGTGCTCGAGTGGGCCCCCGCCACGGCGGAGACGCCGCCGCCCGGCGTTGCCGTCGTCCTCGTGCTCGCGGGCGGCGAGGAGGGTCCCGCGCTGGACCTGCTCGGCGATCTTCGCGAGAGCGGTGCCCCGGTCTTCGTCGTGGGAGCGGCTGCCGATCACCGCCTCGCTGCGACCGCGCTGCAACGCGGGGCCGGCGACTACTTCGTGCTCCCCGAGGACCTCGACCTGCTTCGCCGGTCGCTCGAGCGGGAGCTGCGGGAGGCCCGCGGTCGGCGGGAGGCGGCGCGTTTCGCGGAGCATGAGCGACGGGCCACGGGGTTCGAGACGATTCTCGGGCGCAGCGCCGCGCTGCAGCGGACGCTTGGTCTCGCGGCCCGCGTGGCCCCCCACGGCGATGTCACCGTGCTGATCGGCGGTGAGACCGGTACCGGCAAGGAGCTGCTCGCTCGGGCCATTCACTACGCAAGCCCGCGGGCGGCGGCGCCGTTCGTGGACATCAACTGCGCCGCCATCCCAGCCGGCCTGATCGAGAGCGAGCTGTTCGGCCACGAGCGCGGCGCCTTCACCGGCGCCACCGCGACGAAGCCGGGCCTCTTCGAGATGGCGCATGGCGGCACCCTGCTGCTGGACGAGGTTGCCGACATGCCGCTGGAAACCCAGGGCAAGATCGTGCGGGTGCTGCAGGAGCAGACCTTCGAGCGGGTCGGGGGTGCCACCCGCGTCGAGGTCGATGTCCGGGTCATCGCCTCCACCAACCGCGACCTGGCCGAGGAGATGCAGGGCGGACGCTTCCGCCAGGACCTCTTCTACCGCCTCAATGTCGTCCCCATCCGCATGCCGAGCCTGCGCGAGCGCCGCGAGGATATCCCGCTGCTGCTCGATCATTTCATGCGCCGCTCGGCGGAGATCTCCGGCCTGCCGGCGCGCACCATCGGGCCGGACGCGCTCGCCTGGCTGCAGGCCTATGACTGGCCGGGCAATGTGCGCCAGCTGCGCAACGTCGTCGACTGGCTGCTGATCATGGTGCCGGGAGAGCCGGGGGAGGCGATCCGCGCCGATATGCTGCCGCCGGATATCGGCTCCATCGCGCCCTCGCCGATCCGCGGCAATGACGGGCTGGAGATGATGTCGCTGCCGCTGCGCGAGGCGCGAGAGGTGTTCGAGCGGCGCTATCTAGATGCCCAGGTCAGCCGCTTCGGGGGCAATATCTCCAAGACCGCCGCCTTCATCGGCATGGAGCGCTCGGCGCTGCATCGCAAGCTGCGGGCCCTGGGGATCACGTCGAGCGATCGGGCGGAGCGGGGCGAAGGCTGAGCGAAAGCTGGGCGAAGGGCGCCCACGGGACGGAACCGCGATACATGCATGAGCAACGACA
>DATBQV010000323.1:0-3194 GCA_036560625.1 Gemmatimonadales bacterium | reverse complement strand
GACGACATCGGCATCCTGCTCGGCCACGAGTCCGAAGCTCCACGCGGCGCCGAGCGATTCGCGAAAGCTGGCCTCGCTCCAGGGATCGCCGAACGCGCGGCGCTCGATCGCCACGAGCTCGCGCGCATCAGCCGGCACTCCGTGCCGAATCCGGAAGCGGCCGTCCGTGAGCCAGCTCCCATCGCGCCTGGGCTTCCGCAGGGCGGCCATACTCGGGCTCCCAAAGGTCGAGACTCGCGATCGGCCGAGTGCCGTCGACGCGATGCCGCAGCTCCAGCAGAAACGCCGCGCGCGGCAGGGCCTCCGCTCCGCTCACCACCGTGCCGGCCCATTCGCCGAGGCGGGCGAGCGCCGCCGGCGGACCATCGCCCACGATCCGGTCCGGGCGCGGGCCTTCGGCGATGAGCCGCTCGGGCCGCCACACCGAAGGCGGCAACAGCGTCTCGACGCGATCGGCGCTGAAGCGGTAGGCCGCCGCGTAGACCTCGCCGCGCAACGCGTCGGCCAGCGCCAGGGTGATCTCGCCGGGCCGGGCGTGGGCCCCGGCGCGCACCATGAGCGAAGCCGCGGTGCGGACCTTGAGACCCCGCGCCCGCGCGAGCGCCTTCGCCACCGATGCGCCTACGCGAAGACCGGTGAAGCTCCCGGGCCCGTCGCTCAGGAGGAGCCCGCCGACCGTGTCGAGCGTGAGGTGCGCCCGCGCGAGGAGCCGGTCGACCAGAGGCAGCAGCGCGCTCGCGTGGCGCCGCGCGCCCGCCAGCTCCTCCTCGAGCGCATCGCTCACGCCGTCGCCGAGCGCCACCGACACCCGATCGGTCGCCGTGTCGAGGGCGAGCCAGCTCACAGCGGCTCCAGCCCCCGATGCCCGGGGTCGGCCAGGTGATGCAGCCGGAACCGCTGAGTGGCGGCCGGCACCCACGCACCGGCGCGCTCGGGCCATTCGATCAGCACGGCGTCACCGTCGCGCAACAGGCCTTCCCAGTCGAGGTCGGCCGCCTCCTCCGGCGAGCGCAGCCGATAGCAGTCCAGATGGAACACGGGCCCGCGCCGACCAGGGTAGCGGTGCACGAGCGCGTAGGTGGGGCTGGTGGCCCCTGCTCCGACACCCAGCCCCCGCGCGATGGCCCGCACGAACGTCGTCTTTCCGGCACCGAGCTGGCCCTCGAGCGTCACCACCGCGCCGGCCGGGAGCGCGCGGCCGATCGCCTCGCCTTCCGCCTCCAGCTCCGCCTGCGTGACGGGTCGAATCACGCGCGCCGGCGGGCCCGCGCCCGCGCGGGCCGGCTCGGCGGCGGCCCCCGATACACGTCGGGGGCATCGAGCGCCTTCAGCTCCGTGAGCTGATCGCGCAGCGTTGCGGCAAGCTCGAACTCCAGATTGGCGGCCGCCTCTTTCATCCGGCGCTCGAGCGCAACGATGACCTGGCCCCGCTTGGACGGATCGCGCAGGTCGGCTTCGCGTTTCGCCTCGGCTTTCGTCGGCGCCTTCTCGCTCCGCGCGTCGGCGACGTAAGTGGCGAGTCTCACCTCCTCCATCGACTTCACGATCGAGCGCGGCGTGATCGAATGCACCTCGTTGTACTCCCGCTGGATCCGGCGCCGCCGATCCATCTCGTCGAGCGCACGACGCATCGAGCCGGTCATGCGGTCGGCGTACAGGATCGCCCGGCCGTTCAGGTTCCGGGCCGCGCGGCCGATGGTCTGCACCAGCGAGCGGTCGGAGCGGAGGAATCCTTCCTGGTCGGCGTCGAGAATGGCGACCAGCGAAACCTCGGGAAGGTCGAGCCCCTCGCGCAGAAGATTGATCCCCACCAGCACATCGAAGTCGCCCAGGCGGAGGCCGCGGAGGATCTCCATCCGCTCGATCGCGTCGATGTCGGAGTGCAGGTAGCGGACGCGCACGCCGGCCTGCTGGAGATAGTCGGTGAGATCCTCCGACATCCGCTTGGTGAGCGTGGTGACGAGGACCCGTTCCCGGAGCGCGACGCGCTTGCGGATCTCACCCAGCAGGTCGTCCACCTGGCCCTTGACGGGACGCACGTCCACCTCGGGGTCCACCAGGCCGGTCGGTCGGATGATCTGCTCAACCACGGCGCCCGCTGACAGCCGGAGCTCGAGATCGCCGGGGGTCGCGGACACGTTGATCAGCTGCGGCGCCAATCCCATGAACTCCTCGAACTGGAGGGGTCGATTGTCGAGCGCCGACGGCAGCCGGAAGCCGTACTCGACCAACGTGAGCTTCCGGGCCCGGTCGCCGTTGAACATCCCGCCGAGCTGCGGCAGAGTGACGTGGGATTCGTCCGCAACCACGAGGAAGTCGGACGGGAAGTAGTCGAAAAGACACGCCGGGCGCTCCCCTTCCCGGCGGCCGGACAGCGGCCGGGAGTAGTTCTCGATGCCGGCGCAGGTGCCGACCTCGAGCATCATCTCGATGTCGAAGTTGGTGCGCGACTCGAGCCGCTGGGCCTCGAGCAACTTGCCCGCCGACTTGAGCAGCTGCAGCCGCTCGGCCAACTCGGCGCGGATCAGCTTGACCGCCCGCTCGATGGTGGGCCGCTGGGTGACGAAGTGCTTGGCCGGGTAGATGGCCATCTGATCCAGCTGGGCGATCGTCTGCCCGGTCAGCGGATTGATCTTGCTGATCCGCTCGACCTCATCGCCCCAAAGCTCGACCCGGACCGCCTGCTCCGCGTAGGCCGGGAAGATCTCGATCGAGTCGCCCCGCACCCGGAACGTGCCGGGCTCGAACGACGCGTCGTTGCGCCCGTACTGAATGCGCACCAGCTCGGAGAGAATCGAGTCCCGGCCGCGGCGCTCGCCCCGGCGGAGCGTCACCATGAGCTTGCGATACTCGACCGGGTCGCCGAGGCCGTAAATCGCGCTCACCGTGGCGACGATCACGACATCGTTCCGTTCCATGAGGCTCGACGTGGCCCGGAGCCGGAGCATCTCGATGTCCTGATTGATCGAGGCATCCTTCTCGATGTAGACGTCGGTCGCGGGGACGTACGCTTCGGGCTGGTAGTAGTCGTAGTAGGAAACGAAGTACTCGACGGCGTTGCCCGGCAGGAACTGGCGCAGCTCGCCATAGAGCTGGGCGGCCAGGGTCTTGTTGTGCGAGAGGACGAGCGTCGGCTTGCCGATATTCCTGACCACGTTGGCGATGGTCATGGTCTTGCCGGAGCCGGTGACGCC
>DATBQV010000322.1:0-2186 GCA_036560625.1 Gemmatimonadales bacterium | reverse complement strand
TAATCGCCCGCTCCTGATGGCGCACGGGATGATCGACACCAACGTCGAGTTCCAGGACATCGTGCGGCTCACCGAACGGCTGATCGAGCTCCACAAGACGGGGTGGGAGCTCGCTCCCTATCCGGTGGAGGACCACGGCTTTGTCCGCCCCGACAGCTGGACCGACGAATACCGGCGGATCCTGGGATTGTTCGAGGGGCATCTGCCGGTGAGGTAAGGTGACGCGTACTGCGTAACGCGTGTTGTGTCGAGGGCTCGTCTGGCATCTTTATACACCAAACCGTCCCGAGTGCGGCAAGGGACCTGCGCTGTCGATCCGGGGGCTCGTGGCCATTTCCCGACCTTGACTCGCTAGGTCCCTCGCTCCGCTCGGGAAGGTTCCTCTTGCGCTCAAGGCTCTGTCGCCCACCTTCGGTCACCCGTCACCCGTCACCCGTCACCCGTCACCCGTCACCCGTCACCCGTTTCCTTGCCGCGCCTTATCTTTCCCCCGTGGACCTGCCCGCCCATCTGCGCATCGTACTTGCCTCGCTCCGGCTTCCGCCGGGGCGGGCTCTGGTCGCGGTCTCGGGCGGCGCTGACTCCCTGGCGCTGCTCGATCTGCTGGTCGTTACGCAACAGGATCACGGCCTCGAACTCGTGGTCGCGCATGTGGACCACGGAATCCATCCCGACAGTGGCTCGGTGGCAGCGCGCGTCAGTGAGGTCGCACGGGACCTCGGCGTGCGATGCCTGATCGGTCGCTTGAACTTGGCGGCGCGGTTTCCGCGGGTGAGCGAGACTCTGGCCCGTACCGAGCGTTTTCGCTGGTTGCGACAGGTCGCGGCGGCGGAGGGGGCGCGGATCATCTTCCTCGCGCATCACGCCGACGATCAGGCGGAGACGATCCTGCTCCGCTCGCTCAAGGGGACCGGCGTCATCGGGCTCCGCGGGATGGCGCGGCGGCGCGGTCTCCTTGTGCGCCCATTGCTCGGCGTCTCACGGCGCGCGCTCGCGGCCTACGCGGCGGAGCGGGGACTCGCGCCCTGGGATGATCCGGCCAACGCCGATCGGCGGCACCTCCGCTCCTGGCTTCGGCACGAAGTGCTGCCGCTCTTGCGGGAACGGCTGCCCCAGGTGGACCGCCACCTGCGCCGGACCGCGCGGGATGCCTCGCGTGACGCCGAGGCGTGGGATCAGGCGCTCGGGCTTCTGCCGGGGCTCGATCTCCGCGACGAACCGGACGGTCACTCCGTTGCCGCCGCCGCGCTCGCCGGGTATGATAGGGCGTTGGCCGGGACGGTCGTGAGAGCGGTGGTGCGTCGCGCCGGCGGGGTCCTCGGACCGCGTCACGCAGGCCGTGCCGCCGCTCTCGCCGCGAGCGGGCAGAGCGGCCAGTGGGTGCAGCTCGGCGGCGGATGGATGGCGGAGCTCGCCTTCGGGCGGCTGCACATCCGGCGCTGGACGGCGCTGCCGAGTCCCGGTCCGCTCGTGCTCGAGGGCGCGATGGGCGAGGCCGAGTGGGGCGCGTGGCGGTTGCGCTGGACGCGGGAACCGATGCCGGAATCGCAGGGCCGGAGCGCGCTCACCGCCTGGTTCGTTCCGGCGTCTATGCGAGTCCGTCCTTGGCGCCGAGGGGATCGGCTGGAGCCGCTGGGCGGAACGGGAACTCGTTTGGCGGTGCGTTGTTTCCAGGACGCGCGGGTGCCGGCGAGCCGCCGGGCCCACTGGCCGGTGTTCGAGGCTGAGGGACGGGTGGTCTGGATCCCCGGCGTCTGTCGTGCGAATGACCTTCTTCCTTCTGCCGGGACCGAGGCGCTCCGTGTCGATGCTCACTTCGGCTAGCGTGTTGCGCCGCACCGGCGGCAAGGCGGTCAAGGGAATCGTCTTCGATGAGGAGACGATCGCCCGGCGGGTGCAGGGGCTCGGGGCTGAGATCACCGCCGCCTATCCCGACGGCGAACTCCTCGTCCTCGGGCTCTTGAAGGGGAGTTTCATCTTCCTGAGCGACCTGGTCCGGACCATCGAACGGAAGCTGCAGGTCGACTTCCTGGTGGCGTCGAGCTACGGGGCGGGGAAGGTCTCCAGCGGGAATGTCCGGCTCCTCTATGACCCGGAGACCCAGCTGGAGGGGAAACATATTCTCCTCGTTGAGGATATTATTGATAGCGGCAAAACGCTGAACCGGCTGGTGGCCCTCCTCACCG
>DATBQV010000321.1:0-5787 GCA_036560625.1 Gemmatimonadales bacterium | reverse complement strand
GGCGCCGGACGGCACGATCTTGGGCGCGCGGGCCGTGGCACGGGGCACGGTGGACATGGTCCTCGCGCTCCCGGGGGTGGCACGGCGGGGGGAGATGCTCCTGCACAACCACCCGGGTGGCCGGCTTGAGCCGTCGGTGCCCGATCTCAACGTCGCCGCCCAGCTGCACGACGGCGGGGTGGGCTTCGGCATTGTGGACAACGAGGCGGCCGCCCTTTACGTCGTGGTCGAGGTTCCCCACCGCCACGAGGTCCGCCGGATCGATCCGTTCGAGATCATCGCCGCCCTGGGCGAGGACGGACCCGTCGCCCATGTGTTGGGGCGCTATGAAGACCGGCCCACCCAGCGCGACATGGCGGCCTACGTCGCGGACGCGTACAACGACGGCGGCGTGCTCTTGCTCGAGGCCGGCACCGGCGTGGGCAAGTCGTTCGCCTACCTCGTGCCGGCGCTGGCCTGGGCCCGCGCCAACGGCGAGCGGACGGTCGTAAGCACCAACACGATCAACCTGCAGGAGCAGCTGGTGGGCAAGGACCTGCCCATGCTCCACCGGGCGCTCGCCACGGACGACTACGCGCCGACGTTTGCCCTGCTCAAGGGCTGGCGCAACTATCTCTGCCTTGCACGGCTCCACGGTGCCGTCGGGGGGCAGCGGACGCTGCTGGAGTCGTCGAAGCACGACGAGCTGCTGGGCCTCGCGGAGTGGGCCGGTCACACGGCCGACGGCACGCTGAGCGATCTCCCGGTGGCGCCCAGCGCCGAAGTGTGGGACGAGGTGAGCGCCGAGCCGGATCTGTGCACGCGACTCAAGTGTCCCCACTTCGACCAGTGCTTCCTCTTCCGCGCCCGGCGCCGCGCCGCGGAGGCCGACGTCGTGGTCGTGAATCATCACCTGCTTGCGGCCGACCTGTCGGTGCGCCAGGCGTCCGACAACTGGGAAGAGGCTGCCGTGCTGCCGCCGTATCGCCGGCTGGTGCTCGACGAAGCGCACCATCTCGAGGACGTGGCGGCGCAGCATCTCGGCATCCAGGTGACGAGCCGGAGTGTCCAGCGACTGCTGGGCCGGTTCGAGCGCCGCGGCAAGGGCCTCGTCCCCACGCTGGCCTACGAACTGATGGCGCAGGGCGGCGACGGCGCGCGGGCGGGGCTGGCGCTGCTCCAGCAGCGGCTGCTGCCGGCCCTGACGCACGCGCGGCTGGCCAGCGAAGCGCTGTTCCTGCGACTGCATGCCCGCCTCGAGGCGGTGCCGGGGGCACAACTTCGCCTGGACGAAGAATTCGGCGCCGACCCGGTCTGGAGCGAAGGGCTGGCGGCCGAGCTGGAAACCGGACTCGGCGCGCTCAGGACGCTCGCCGAGATTCTCGACACCGTCGCCGATCGCCTGGAAGAAGCGGACGCGACCGACCGCTCGCGGCAGTTGCTCCAGGAGCTGCGCGCGGTGCTCCGCCGGCTCGCGACCGTCGGCGATGGGCTCAACCGCACGCTGCGGCCGATCGCCGGTGGTCCGCCGACGGTCCGGTGGATGGAGCGCACGGGGCAGCGAGGTCAGTCGATCGGCCTGTCGGCGGTGCCGCTCGATCTGGCGCCGCTACTGCGGGAACTCTTGTGGGAGCGGCTGGATACGGTCGTGCTCACCAGCGCCACGCTCGCGGCCGCGGGCGAGTTCGAGTTTCTCGAGTCCCGGCTCGGCCTGGGCGGCGAGGAGACCCCGGTCACCGTGCGCGAAATGTTCGCTTCGCCCTTCGACTATCCGTCCCAATGCTTGTTCGGAATTCCAACCGATCTGCCCGAGCCCAGGGACGACGAGGCCGGTCACGGCGCCGCGCTCGCGCAGATCGTGACGGACCTTGCCTATGCGTCGGATGGTGGGATGTTCGTGCTCTTCACCAGCCACGCCGCGCTGCGGCGGGCGGCCGTGGCGTTGCGCGACGTGCTGGGCGCGCGATGGCCCATCCTGGTGCAGGGCGAGCAGTCCCGTGATCTGCTGCTCCGTCGCTTTCGCGACGCCGGGAACGCCATTCTCCTCGGGACCGACTCCTTCTGGGAGGGGGTGGACGTCCCCGGCCGGGCGCTCCGCGCCCTCGTGCTCAACAAGCTACCTTTCAAGGTTCCATCGGAGCCGCTGACCGCGGCCCGGCTGGAGCGCCTGGCGGAGCAGGGGAACGACGGCTTCATGGGGTACCTGCTGCCCCACGCGGCGCTCAAGCTCAAGCAGGGCTTTGGCCGGCTGATCCGCAGCCGGCAAGACGTGGGGGTCGTGTTGCTGCTGGACAGCCGGGTGGTGACCAAGCGCTACGGGCCGCTCGTGCTCAGCGGGCTCCCGCGGGCCGAGCGGGTCGTGGGCAGCTGGGCGCAGGTCCGAACCAAGTGTGAGGACTTCTTTGCCCGCCACGGCATCGGGGCGAGCGTATGATCCCGATCAAGCCGGGGAAGATCATCGGCGTGGGACGCAACTACCTCGCGCACGCACGGGAGCTGGGGAACGACGTTCCGCCGGAGCCGCTCATCTTCCTGAAGCCGACCACGGCCCTGCTGGAACCGGGTGGGACGATTCTCCTCCCGCGCGTCTCCCATCAGGTGGAGTTCGAGGCCGAGATCGGCGTGGTGATCGGGCGACGGCTGCGGCATGCGGGTCAGGAGGAGGCGGAGCGTGGGATCGGAGGCTTCACCTGCGTGAACGACGTTACCTGCCGTGACCTCCAACGAGCCGACGGGCAATGGACCCGGGCCAAGGGGTTCGACACCTTCTGTCCGGTGGGTCCGCGGGTGGTGTCCAACCTCGACTGGCGCGGGCTCGAGCTGCGCTGCCGGGTCAACGGAGTTGAGCGGCAGCACGCTCGCGCGGAGGAGATGCATTTTCCGATTCCGCTGCTCGTGTCGTACATCAGCGGGATCATGACGCTCGAGCCGGGCGATCTGATCGCCACCGGCACGCCCGCCGGCACGGCACCGCTTGCCGACGGCGACGTGGTCGACGTGGAGATTCCGGGCGTGGGGACCCTCTCGAATCCTGTGCGAAGCGAGAACGGCAGATGATCACCTTCAGCGACCGACTGCACGCCCTCCCCGGCTACCCGCTGGCCGAGATCCCGGCCATCAAGCGCCGATTGGTCGAGCAGGGTGTGGACGTCATAGACCTTGGCGCCGGTGATAACGACGCCCCACCGCCCGATGTCGCAATCGACACGATGGTCGGGGCGGTGCGGACCACCGCGCTCAGCAAGTACGGGTTCCAGCAAGGTCTGCCCGAGTTCCGCCAGGCCGCCGTCCGTTGGGTGGAGCGGCGATTCGGCTTCCGGTTCGATCCGGTCACCGAAATGCTCCCGCTCATCGGCTCGAAGGAGGGGCTGGCCCATCTCGTATTCGCGGTCACGAACCCGGGCGACGTGGCCATCGTGCCCGAGCCGGGGTATCAGGCATACATCGGCGGCGCGATCCTGGCCGGTGCGGAGCCGCACATCGTTCCGCTCCGACGGGAGCAGGCGTTCCTGCTGGAGCTGGATCGGCTGCCGGAGTCGATCCTTTCCCGAGCGAAGATCGTCTTCGTCAACTATCCCAATAACCCGACGGCCGCGGTCGCGACCCCGGAGTATCTCGAGCGGACGGTCGCCATCTGCCGCAAACACGGGATTCTCCTGGCCTACGACAACGCGTACTGCGATCTCACCTTCGACGGCTACCGCGCGCCGAGCATCTTTGAGACGCCCGGCGCCCGGGACGTGGCGGTAGAGTTCTTCTCGCTGTCGAAGAGCTTCTCGATGACCGGCTGGCGCATCGGGTTTGCGGTGGGGTCGAAGGAGCTGATCGGGGCACTCACGCGGGTGAAGTCGTACATCGACACGGGACCGTGGCTCGCAATCCAGAAGGCGGGTGCTGCGGCGCTGGACCAGACCGAGACGCTCGTAGCGCCGATCCGGGCGGAGCTGGAGCGGCGGCGGACGGCAGGCGTCGCAGCGCTCAGGGCCGCCGGGTTCGCCGTGGATACACCCAAGGCGGCGATGTACCTCTGGGTTCCGCTGCCGGCCGAGGTGCCGTCGGCCGTGTTCGCGCGCCGATCGCTGGAGGAGGCGGGGGTCGTGATCCTGCCGGGCAGCGCGTTCGGCCCGGCCGGCGAAGGCTACTTCCGGATCGCGCTCACCGTAGGCGCGGCCCGGCTCGGCGAGGCGGTTTCGCGCCTCGGCGAGATGCTCGAGCGGATGCGACGTGGAGCCCTTGCGACGACCGCTTGATTTGACCTTCCCGCGTCGGCGGGATTGGCCGTGGATCGCGCTCGCGGTGAGCGTCGCGGTCCACGCGGTCATTATCGTGCTGTCGAAGGTGGACGGCCGTCCGCCCGTTGTGCCCCACCGACCGGAGCAGATCATCGTCCTGCCGCCGCTCGCGGACGGGCCGCGCGCGGTCGACATGCCGTACCACACCCCCGTGACCGACCCGGGCGCACCGGGGCATCCCAAGATTCCGCAGCACCGGCTGCCGGAGCAGGAGCCCCTGATCTCCCTGCCGGTGCCGGTGGCCCCCCTGCGGGACTCGGGCCTGGTCGTGGTGGCGCCGGCGTCGGTCGCACCGGACCGGATCGGCCCGGGCTTCGGCGACGGCCAGCTCTGGGTACGGCCGCTGCCGTTGCCGCCGCAGGAGCTCGCCCAGCGGCTCCAGAAGACCAACGCGCAGCTCGCCGACAGCGTGGTGAAGGCGACCATCCAGAAATTCCTCGACTCGATCGCCGCCGAGCCGGGCGCCGACGGCACGCAGCTGCCTGACTGGAGCACCAACATTGCAGGCAAGAAGTTCGGCATCAACCAGAAGTACGTGACGGTGGCCGGACTCAAGATCCCAGCCGCGGTGCTCGCCCTCCTGCCGCTGCACGGCGGCACGAACGAGTCGAAGGCGTTCGATCAGACTGGCGAGATGCTGGCCGACCTTCGCTCGGCCGCCAACCGATCCCAGACCGTGGACGAGTTCAAGAACGCGATCACCGAGATGCGAAAGCGCAAAGAAGCGGAGCACGAGTTCCAGAAGAATCAGCGGACCGCCCCACCGCCCGAGCTTCGCTCGCCGGAGCCGGCGCCCTCAGTCACGCGGGCGACCCGGCGGGACTCCACCAACGCGGGCGCCCAGCCGTGAAGCTCGTTGACACCGACGAGACGATCGTCCTGGTGACGGGGACGTCGCTCACCGCCGAGGAGCGGGACCGGCCCACGGCATACTCGCTCAAAGCCGAGATCGACCGCCGCGGCGTGGGCCACGCGTACCGGCGCGCCGTTGTCGTCGGCGATGCGTGGTATCTGGACAACCGCGTCTTCCATCTCAATCCCACGATCGCCATCGGCGGACCGGGCGCCAACGCCGTGGCGAGCGAGTTCTCCGACTCGCTCCCGACCGTGCTCTCGCTCGACGACCGGGTGTTCATTCAGGCGGATTTCGAGGGCGAGATCAAGCGGGCAAGCCTGTGGGGTGCCGACTCCCGCGCCACCGCGGCGGCGGTCGAAGCATTTGTGGGGCGGGGGATGCTGGACGAGCTGCTGGGAAGGATCTGGAAGTTCAGGGTGGGAACGTTTGTCTGACAACGGTGAACGGTGAACGGTAAACGGGGGCTCTCTGCCGCACGGAGCCCCCGTTCACTGTTCACCGTTCACCGTTCACTGCTCTTCCAGCGCTTTATCCACCACCTCCGCCGTCTGCCCCTCGATAATTCTCCGCAGAATGTCGACTGCCTCGAGTGGCAGGCTGTCGGGGTGCACGCGATCCTTGGAGAAGCGGACGATGTTGCCGAGTGGAATCGGGGGCACC
>DATBQV010000320.1:0-10589 GCA_036560625.1 Gemmatimonadales bacterium | reverse complement strand
GCCCGCCATGTAGGTGAGCGACAGAAAGGCACCGCCGGGCCGCATCAGCGGCGCGAGATGGCGCACGAGCGAGATGTTGCTGTACGCGCTGACGCTCACGGCGGCGAGATAGCCGCTGCGGCTCGTTTCCAGGAGCGGGTTCTTGACCTCGGGGGCGTTAGCGAGACTGTGGACGACGACATCGAGGGCGTGGTCGCCGAAGTCCTCGCGGAGCCGCCCGGTCATGCCGGCGACGCTGAAGTCGCCCTGCTCCTTGTAGCGCTTGTTTTCCCGGATGTCGGCGGGTGCGTCGGCCAGCGTGTCGAACGCCGCGTCGAGCGGATAGATCCGCTCGAACGCGAGCTTGCGTCCGCCCGAGAGCCGCAGCGACTCCTCCATCTTGCCGCGCTCGAGGAGCTTGAGGAAAATGCCGAGCGCGGGTGGCCAGCTGCCGACGCAGACGGAGGCGCCCGCCTCCGCGAGCGTCCTGGCGATGGCGAACCCGAAGCCGCCGTCGTCGGACACGCCGGCGACCAGCGCGCGCTTCCCGCTGAGGTCGATCCCGAGCATGAGTTCCCTGGTGGAAGGGGCGGAGGAATTTACAGCCGCGAGCCGGGTCCGACCACCAACGGCCACGGTTGGCTACCGCGCAACACGACAGGCCCTTACGCGGATCTCCCCGGAGGCAAGGTAACCAACGGGTGGCGATGTTCGCGCGTCGTTACGGCAAACGGGCAGTGCAAGAGTATCACGCCCGGGCGGACTCGAGCGGCCTCGCCCCACCCACCGTCCGCATGATTCGGGACGTTCTCCTAGTATTCACAGGAGGCGACCACTGAATGTGGCGCCGTACCTCCTGCAGAACCCGGCTTGCGGGAAGGCTCGAGGATTGCAAGCCGACCACAACGAGAGGAGGTCGGCATGGTCGGGAAACTGTTGCCGAAGCGGCTCAAGCGCTATCTCATAGACGAATTTGGTTGGCTCATGCAAGTCGCCATGCCGGACGTTCTGGCACGTTCGGTACCCGGCTACCGCGGCTACCTCCCCCAAGCGCCTCATTCGGATTGCTTCGCAGTGCCGAAGGTGCCGGCTGAGGGTGAGCATCATCCCGCCACCCGCTTTCAGGTGCCTCCTAAGGATCTGTGGCTCGGTTATGGTCAGACCGAAGGCGACTACCTTTCCAGCGGGAGGGACGACGTAGGAATCCTGAGTGACTTATTGGGTGTCTCCGGTACGTCCTTCGACGCCTGCCGGCGCCTTCTGGATTTCGGCTGCGGCGCCGGACGCGTGACCCGCTGGTTGGATGCTTGGGCGGACCGCTGTGAAGTCTGGGGAACGGACATCAGCGCCCAGCACATCAGCTGGTGTCAACAGCATCTCACTCCACCCCTTCATTTCGCTACCACCACCATTTTCCCCCATCTGCCCTTCGAGGACAGGTACTTTGATGTGATCTACGCAGGTTCTGTTTTTACACACATCGACGATCTGGCTGATGCGTGGTTTCTGGAGCTACGCAGGCTCTTGAGCCCTGGCGGTCGACTGTTTCTCACAGTCCACGATCGAAAGACGGTCAGCATCCTCGCGAATGCCGACGACACACGCTGGTGGGTGGTCCGATATCGCAAGCAGTTGAACAGATACCCAGACTACGACACCTTCAGCCGCTCAGACTTTGGGATGTTTACGATCGGCAGATCGATCCGGTCTGAGGTTTTCTACGACGTGGCGTTTCTCGAGCGCAAGCTCAGGCCGTTGTTTCGCGTACGGTCCGTGACGGAGCAAGCATACGGTTACCAAACTGCGCTAGTGCTTGAACGCATTTGACCAAATAGCGGATTTGGGCGGGGAGACAGTGTGACCGCATTCCGCTCGGCCCTGTTCGGTTTGCTCGCGATCGCCGTAGGCGTCGGCGTTCGCGTAACCCTTTTCGCCGGTCGGCGGTCGCTGTGGCTCGATGAGGCGATGCTCGCCCTCAACGTGGTGACGCGTCCGCTGCGCTCGCTTCTCCGCCCGCTGGATTACCAGCAGGCCGCACCGCCCCTTTTCCTGTGGGCGGAACACGCGATGGCCCGGCTTTTCGGCGTATCTGAGGTCGCACTCCGGGTCGTTCCGCTTCTCGCCGGCGTCGGCGTGCTGATCCTTGTTTGGCGATTGGGCATCCGTCTCTTCGACCCTGCGACCGGGGCTGTAGCCGCGGCGCTCGCCAGTGTCTCGCCGTTCCTGGTGTATTACAGCAACGAAGTCAAGCCGTACGAGACGGACGCCTTCTTTGCGGCCGCCGTCCTGTACGCTGGACTTGAGGCTGGATCCGACACTGGCGGGCCGCGGCGACTGATTGCGCTCGCGGTGCTCGGCACGATAGCGGTGGCGGCCTCGATACCAGCGGCGTTCGTCCTGGCTGGCGTTTGGACTGGGTTGGCAGTTGCGCCAACGTTCGGGCGTCGTCCTGAAGATCGGCGATGGCTGATCCTTGCCGGCCTCGGGCCGGCCACCGTCTTCGGTTTGATCTACCTATTCCTGTACCGGCGGGAAGCGAGTAGCAAGTTTCTTCTGGACTACTGGTCGTCGCGCTTTCCGACCCTAGGCCGGCCCGACTGGCTCGGTATCGTGTGGCGGGCGGGGGGCGAGACGATCGGGGACTTCTGTTTTGGAACGGCGCTGCCCGCGGCCGTCACCCTGCTGATGCTCGGTCTTCTAGTGGCGGGCTTGATTCCACTCACGCGGCGCCGCGGCGCATGGGTGACCGTGGCGCTCGTAGGCCCGGTGCTGATCACGATGATCGCATCGACGCTCCACCGCTACCCGCTCGAGCCCCGTCTGCTTCTGTTCCTCGCTCCGGTTCTGTGCCTGCTGCTCGCCGGCGGTATGCGGGCAGCTGCGGAGGTCGTGGGGGCTGGCCGCACGGCGAGAGTCCAGGCAGGTCTCGCCTGCACGCTACTCTCATGGCCGGCGTACGGCGCTCTGCGTGGGCTGGTGTACCCCTTCCGGCCCGAAGACTCGCGGCCAGTCATCAACGCCGTTATCGGACTCGTCGAGCCGGGGCAGGCGATTTACATCTCTTCTCAGTCGCTACCAGCGTGGCTGTTCTATACAACTGACTGGCACGCTCCTGACGTGAGCCGCATCCGACGAATGGAGACCCCGTGGGCCCATGTTGATCCGGCGGCGTATCGGGGCTGGGTGGAACTGGCTGGCGAATGGTCCGGATCGTCGGCGGGCGGCCCGACGAGGGCAGATCCGGTGCCGGGCTGGGCGGATGCCGAAGCAGCGAGGATCCGTGGTGCCGCGAGTTGCACTTGGCTCGTGTACACGAGCTACCGGGAGGCCGAGTTGGTCGCACTAAGGGCCGCGCTCGACCAGCTGGGAGCGGTACCGAAAGCAATGCTTACCCGGGAGCCACTACCCTGGCCACCCTGGCCCCGCGTCGTCACGATCGAGTATTGCTTTCCGGCGACGAATCGCGACGCGGCGTACTGATGGCCGACGGGCGTTGGCGAGCTGGCTCGCTCCCCTTGACTATGGCCGCCGGGTCTACGGCCCAGCCGTCAAGGTCGGTATCTCGTGCTCAAGCGGCCGAATGGGAAGCGCGGGGAGCAGGGCCCCGAATGCGTCACGCACGGGCGCGTTTGCGACAGCGTGGAGCGGTCATGGCAAACGAACGGAAGAGTGATCGGCGCCAATGGCCCAGGCCGGCATGGGCGCCCGATGGCCCAGCGAGGCGCGCCGGCGGCGCGGAGCGCACAGGAATTTACACCCGCAGCACCTCGAGCGGCGGCCGCCGGACGGCCTCGCGCGTGGTCCACAGCCCGACCACCACGGTGAGCCCGACCACCGCCGCGACCAGGGCCGCCAGCGGTGCCACCGGCAGCCAGAAGCGCCCATCGAAGAACCACTTCGCAAGCCCCCAACCGGCCCCAGCCGCCAGCACAACCGCCGTCAACGACGACAGGAGGCCGAGCGCCAGGTATTCGGCCAGCGCGATGCGTAGAATCTGCCGCCTGGTGGCGCCGAGGGTGCGGAGGAGCACCGATTCCCGAAGCCGCTGGAGCCGCGTCGTCGCGATGGCCCCGACGAGCACGAGCGCACCGACGGCCAGACTGAACGCGGCCATGAACCGGATCGCCAGCGTTACCCGTCCCACCAGTCGCTCGACCTGCTCCTGAATCAGGGCGAGGTCGATCGTGGTGAGATTGGCGTAGCGCTCGACCAGCTCCCGCTGGAACTTGCCGCGCACTGCGGCATCATCGATTCGGGTGAGCGCCACCAGCGTCTGCGGCGCCTGCTCCAGCCGACCCTTGGCGAACACGACGAAGAAGTTCGGCTCGAAGCGGGCCCATTCGACCTCGCGCAGGCTGGTGACGCGCGACGGGATGGCGACGCCCTGCACGTCCCACACGATCTCGTCGCCGACCGTGACCCCAAGCTCGCCGGCGAGATCCTGCTCGACGGAGATCGACACCGGCTCGCCCGCGGTGGCTCCGGCCGGCGCCGATCCGGTCCAGGTGCCCGCCACGACCCGCTCGGAGGCCACGACCGTATCCCGATAGGTGCTCCGGTACTCACGGCGGAGGGCCCAGGTGTTGGACGGCTCGCCCCCGCCCCCGCCGGCGTCGCGCCGCCGGCGGCGAATCCCGGGGACGGTCGCCGCGCTGTCGGCGAAGAGCTGCGTCACCGGCGTCCCCTTGATCGAGATGATCCGCATGGGCACGATCGGGACCGGACCGTACTCCGGCAGCCCTCGCGCCTGCAGCTCGCGCGCGACGGCCTCCGCCTGATCCGTCTGGATATCCAGCAGCACCAGGTTGGGCCGTCGCGGGCCTCCGCTGGTCTCGAGGCCACGGAGCAGATTGTGCTGGACCAGAAACAGCGTGCTCAGCAGGAAGGCGCCGAAGCCGAGGGCGAGGACCACCGCCACGGTCTGATTGGCGGGGCGGAAAAGATTGGCGAGTCCCTGACGCCAGACGTACGGCCACCGAGCGGGGAACCAGCGGCGGACGGCGCGTACGAGGAGCCACGCGGCGAGCCACAGTGTGCCGAGCGCGAAGCCGATGCCCGCGGAAAAGATCGCGCCCGTGCGCCAGCTCCCGACTTCGAGCGCCGCCAACGCCACGACGCTCGCGGCCAGCACCACCGCGGCAGGCCACCGCCACGGATCGCGATCGGTAGGCGCGTTCTCGTACGGCCGGCGAATCGCCGCGAGCGGAGACACCCGGCGGACGGCGAGCAGCGGGAGCAGCGCGAACACCAGGGCCGTCCAGGTGCCCAGGCCGATTCCCAGGAGGATTTCGCGCGGGGCGATGGCCGCCTGCACGTCCACCGGCAGCAGCCCCCGGAGCAGGCTTGGCAGAGCTTGCTGGACCAGCACACCGAGCAGGGCACCGGCCGCGCTCCCTGCGAGCCCGAGCACCGCCGCCTGGGTCAGATATACCGCGAACACCTGGCGCGCGGTCGCGCCGAGACAGCGCAGCACCGCGATCGTCTCGAGCTTGCGACGCACGAACACCAGCACGGCGCTGCCGACGCCGATTCCACCCAGGAGCAGAGCGATCAGCGCCACGAGGCCGAGATACCTGGAAAGCCGGGTCAACAGATCGTTCAGGTCCTGCCGGTCTTCGGCAACGGTACGCACGCGGACGTGATCCGGCCGAAGCTCCGGACGCAGCCGGCCGGCGAGCGCCTCGGCGGAAGCACCGGGCCGGAGCTTGAAGAACGCCTGCCGCTCCGCCTGCGCCCCGAAGCCGAGCAGTCGAGTCTCCTCGAGGTAGGTAGCCGGGATGAATATCCGGGGACCGAACGCGGCGCGGACGCCCACGTCTCCCGGGAGATTGGTGAGTGTCCCGGTGACGAGGAAGCGACCGGCGCCGAGGGCGAGCGTGTCGCCGACGCGCGCGTTGAGCGCCGTGAGCAGGACCGGATCCACGACCACTCGGCGCCCGTCCTGAAGCTCCCGCCAGGCCGATGCGGGAGTGGTCTTGATCTCTCCGTAGAAGGGGAACGGCCCGGCGACGGCCGATGCCTGCACCAGTCGAGTGCCCGCGGTGCGCGGGACGTAGGCCATCGCGGGGAAGTTGGTGACGCGGGCCGAAGCCACGACCGGGATCGAATCGAGCACGGCTTCGACCGTGGCGGAGAACGGCGCGCGGCTCGAGACGGCGAGGTCCGCCCCAAGAAGCGCCCGCGCCTGCTGCCGCACGGAGTCCTGCAGGTTTTCGGTGAACGAATTGACGGCGACCAGCGCCGCGACGCCGATCCCAACGGCGCCGACCAGCAGCCCGAGCCGGCCGGCTTCGGCGCGCAGCTCACGCCGCGCCATCCGGACAACGAAGCGGGGTGAGATCACGAAGCCGAGTCGCCGACCACGCGGCCATCCGCCAGGCGGATGGTGCGCCGGGCCCGTCCGGCGAGATCGAGATCGTGGGTCACGAGGACAAGCGTCGTGCCCAGGTCGCGATTCAGCTCGACCATGAGATCGATGATCCCGGCGCCCGTGGTCGCGTCGAGATTGCCGGTCGGCTCGTCGGCAAAGAGAATCTTCGGCCGATTGCTGAACGCCCGGGCGAGTGCGACGCGCTGCTGCTCGCCGCCCGAGAGCTGGGCCGGGTAGTGATGCCCCCGCTCCGCGAGCCCCACCCGCGCGAGCAGCTCATCGGCCACCGAGCCGGCGCCATCGCCACGCAGCTCCAGCGGGACCTGCACGTTCTCGCGAGCCGTGAGCGTCGGGATGAGCTGGAACGACTGGAAGACGAACCCCACCTTCTCGCCGCGGAGCCGGGCGAGCGCGTCTTCGTCCAACCGGCCAAGATCGTCGCCGTCGAGCCGGACGCGGCCGGTGGTGGGCCGATCGAGCCCCGCGAGAAGTCCGAGCAGCGTCGTCTTGCCGCTGCCGGAGGGGCCGACCACAGCGACGAAGCCGCCCGGCTCTACCCGGAAGCTGATATCCTTCAACACCGTGAGCTCGCGCCCACCCGACAAGTAGGTGCGGCCGAGCGATTCGCACTCGAGCATGGCCGAATGATATCCCGGTACGCGATCGGAGCCGTTCTGTTGGCGCTGGGTGCCTGCGGGCGGACCGCCGACGCCCCGCCGGCGCGCGCGACGGCGTCACCGGCCGGGGAGACTGTCGCGGACTCACCGCCGGGCGGAGTGGCGCCGGCGGTGGTCTTCCTGGGCACCAGCCTCACCGCGGGGCTGGGGCTCGACCCCGCCCTGGCTTACCCCGCGCTGGTGCAGGCGAAGATCGACTCGGCCGGTCTCCACTATCGCGTCGTGAACGCCGGCGTGAGCGGGGAGACCTCGGCCGGCGCGCTCCGGCGGATCGACTGGCTGCTGCGCGATCCACCCGCCGTGCTTGTGATCGAAACCGGCGCCAACGATGCGCTCCGCGGCCAGAACCCGGACTCGGTCCGCGCCAACATCCAGGCGATCATCGATCGGGCGCGGGCAATCACGCCGCCGCCGAGCATCGTCCTCGTCGGGATGGAGGCGCTTCCCAACTACGGGCCCGCCTACGTGCGCCGGTTTCGGGAGATCTACCCGGAGCTCGCCAAACAGAATCGGATTCCGTTCATCCCGTTCCTGCTCGCCGGAGTGGCGGGGATCGACTCGTTGAACCAGCCGGACGGCCTGCACCCCACGGCAGCGGGACAACGGATCGTGGCGCAAACCGTTTGGAAGGCACTGGAGCCGGTGCTCAGGAACGGGCGGGGATAGACCGTTTCACGCGCCGCGCGACTCCGTCAGGACCGCCGCCAGCTCGTCCACCGCTCGCCCGATCTCTTCCGCCGTGTTGTAGTAGTGCGGCGAGATGCGGATCGCCGCCTCCACGCCCTTTTCGTCCATGTCGATCACGGCGGCGGTCCGTGCAGTCGAGCTGGTGTTGATCCCGCGACGACGCAGCTCGAGCTTGACGGCGATCGGATCGGCGTACTCGAGCGCCACCGTGACGATCGCGCAGAGTTCCCGTCCCCGATCGAGCACGCGCACGCCCGGCACCTCGGCCAGGCGCTGGCGCGCCAGGACCGCCAGCTCACGGGCCCGGGCCTGGGCGGTCTCGAGGCCCACGGCGAGCGCGTAGCTCGCCGCCGCGCCCAGGCCCAGTGCGAGAGCGCTGGCGCACTCCCAGGTCTCGAAGCGCTTGGCGTCGGGAGCCACCTCGAACGCATCCACACCGGTCCACGTGGCGCCATGCATGTCCACCATCAGCGGGTGCCCGCCCGCGGCGAGCGCGCGGTCGGACGCGTAAAGGAAACCGATCCCGCGGGGACCTCGCAGGAACTTCCGACCCGTCGCCGCGAGGTAGTCGCAGCGGATGCGACCCACGTCTACCGGCATCTGACCGACCGCCTGGCAGGCGTCCACGAGATACGGCACGCCGGCTGCTTCGCACGCCACGCCGATTGCCTCCACGTCCTGCACCAGTCCCGAGTTGGTCGGGATCCAGGTTACCGCGACGAGCAGGGGCCGGCGCCGACGAAGATGACGGCGCACGGAGTCGGGATCGACGCCGCCCTCCGGCAGGTCGTCCGCCCGCACGATCTCAACCCCGCGCCGGCGCGCGAGCGACAAGAACGTGATCTGATTCGACGCGTAGTCGTTTCGGGTGGTGAGAATGCAGCTGCCGGGAGCGAAGTCGAACACGCTGAGCGCCTGCGTGTACGCGACCGTGGAGCTCTGGGCAAGGGCGATGTTGCGGGCGTGGCCTCCGACGAGCCGACCGAGCGCGGCGTAGGCGTCGGCGAGGGTATCGGCCATTGCCTCGGCCGCTTCATAGCCGCCCAATGTCGACTCCAGGGCGAGGTGTCGAACGACCGCGTCGCTCACGGTGCGGGGAACGAGTGCCGCGCCGGCATTGTTGAGATGCACGCGGGCCGTGCAGCCGGGCGTGTCGGCCCGCCACCGCGCCAGATCGGGGGCCGACTCCAGTTGGGTAGATGCCATCTCGTCTCCACGATACATTGAGCAGCAACTCATCGCTAACCGGCGGACCAACATGCATCGTACGCTGGCGCTCGCCCTGGCGTTTCACTGGCTGGCCGCGCCGCTCGGCGCGCAGGACGAGGCCGCCCTCCGCTCGTACTTCGAGGGACGGACGGTCACGGTGAAGATCGCCATGCCGGCCGCCGAGGCGGGGATCGACGTGTATCCCGGCACGCCGCAGCCCCTCGACTATCCCGACCTGGCCAAGCGCATGAAGAAGAACGGCGTCGCCATCCCGGCCGGTCAGACGGCGCTCGTGACCAAGCTCAAGGTCAAGGCCAAGTTGATCGAGTTTCAGCTCGACGGCGGCGGGTACGGGACCATGGGGGACCAGACCGATCCGACCGTGTCCGTGGGGTCCGCGGCCAAGACCCAGCGGGAGAAGGATCTCGAGAAGGCGGTGAAGACCGAGACCGACCCCACGGCGAAGCGCCGGCTGCAGGGCGAGCTGGACGGTCTTCGGAGCGAGCGTGAGCGGGAGGACCGCCGCAACGCGGCGATCGCGGCGGGTGCCACCGAGCGAAACCGGGAGTATCTCCAGGAACGCCGGCTGCAGGGCGGGTCCCGCTTCAACCTTCGGTACAAGGATGGCGTTCCGCTTCAGGCGCTCACTCCCGACGCCGTGACGAGCGCGCTCAGGGAGTACCTGGAGTTCGGATCGCCCGCCGTCGCCCAGCCGCCGGAGGCGGCGGCTCACGACACGACGCCTCCGCCCGCGCCGACGGGCCCGCTTGCGCTCCGGAAGGGGATGGGGACCGACGATGTCGATCAGCTGCTCGGACCGCCGGCTCGGCGGAGCGATCGGAAGGAGGGTGCCCTCGTGGTGAACGTGCGGACCTACGATACCGCGTCGGGTCGGGTCGTGGCCGAGTTCGTCGAGGGAGTGTTGTTCCGGTACACGATCACCTCCCGGTGACCGTTCGCCTCCTCGCCTTCGCGGCGTCCCTCCGTCGTGGCTCGCTGAACCGCCGGTTGCTCGCGCCCGCCGTTGCGGTCGCGCGGGCCCACGGCGCCGAGGTGGACGTGGCGGAGTTCGCCGAGTTCGAGATGCCGCTCTACAACCACGACGTGCAGGAGGCCACGGGCTTCCCGGCCGGCGCCCAGGAATTGGCCCGACGCGTTGGGACGGCGGACGGCCTGTTGATCGCCTCGCCCGAGTACAACTACTCACTGCCCGGCACGCTCAAGAACGCGATCGACTGGGTGTCGCGCATGCGGCCGGTACCGTTCCGCGGCCGGACCGCGTTCCTGCTGGCCGCTTCCGGAGGACTGATCGGCGGCATCCGAGGGCTCTGGCAGCTCCGGATCCCGCTGGAGGGCTGCGGTGTGGTAATCTACCCGGACATGTTCCCGCTCTCCCACGCCCGGGACGCATTCAACGAGGCGGGTGGGCTCAAGGACGCGCAGCTCGGGGAGCGGCTGGAGCGGATGGTGGAGGGGTATCTGCGGATGGCGGAGGCGCTGAAAAGCAGTAAACAGTGAACGGTGAACAGTGAACGGGGGCCGCGGTGACCGGAGGCCCCCCGTTTACTGTTCACCGTTCACTGTTTACTGCTTTTCAGCGCGTCCGCCATCCGCAGATAACCCTCCACCATCCGCTCCAGCCGCTCCCCGAGCTGCGCGTCCTTGAG
>DATBQV010000319.1:0-3348 GCA_036560625.1 Gemmatimonadales bacterium | reverse complement strand
CGTCCAGGTGATAGGGCGTGCCATCGGCCACGAGGCGAACGAAGCCGAGCGCGCGCAGGTTCTCCACCACGGCCGAGTGAGTGACGCGGGCGCTGGGCGGCAAAGGGAACGCGATCTGGAGCCGGGCACCGGCGGGCACCTCGGCCAGGATCTGGTCGGTCGCCGACTGGGGTGTGTCGCGCCGCACGGCCGCGCCGCACAGGCGGCACCAGGTCTTGCCGAGCCGAGCCCAGAGCAGCCGGAGGTAGTCGTAGACCTCGGTGGCTGTGCCGACCGTGGAGCGGCTGGACACGGTCGGGTTGCGCTGCTCGATCGCCACGGCCGGGGCGAGCCCCTCGAGCCGGTCCACGGCGGGCTTGGGCATCCGGTCGAGGAACTGCTTGGCGTAGGTGGACAGCGACTCGATGTAGCGCCGCTGCCCCTCGGCGTAGAGCGTGTCGAACGCGAGTGACGACTTGCCCGAGCCCGAAGGCCCGGTCACCACGATCAGCGACCGGTGGGGCAGATCGACGGTGACACCGCGGAGATTGTGCTGACGCGCGTTGACAATGCGGATGACGGAGTCGGACATGCTGGTGCAAGATAACCGGGACCGGCCGGCGTCCGCCTTTCCTGCATCTCCCGGCCTCCGCTAACTTTCCCGGCCGATGGCCCGCCTGCTCACTCCCAAGCTCCTGCTGCGAGGCTTCGAGTTCTTTCTCGTGGCGTCGCTGCTGGGCTACGGTCTCACGCTGCTGTACGGCCACGACGTGTCCGCGTCGCTGGCCAAGTTCAGCCATCTGGAGTGGTCGTGGCTGTTCGTCGGCGTGGGGCTCGCGTCCATGGACTGGTTGGGCGGAGGCACCCGGCTCTGGATGCTCGCGCGGCACGTGGTGCCGAACCCGTCGCTCAAGGGGTGTCTGCTGGCGGGCGGCATGGGGGCGTGGGCCGGCTACGTGACGCCGCTCCAGTCGGGCTCCGCGCCGATGACGATCTACACGCTGCGCCGGTACGGCATCCCGCTGCCGGTGGCGGTGGCCTCCACCTTCGTGAGCTTCATCGCCACGGTCGCGTTCTTCGGGATCGCCGGCCCGCTCGCCATCCTGTTCGGGGCGGGCCGCTCGCTCGGCACCAAGGGCAACGTGCTCGGTCTCTCGCTCTACGACCTCTTCCTCGGGAGCCTGGGCATCATCGGCGTCATCGGCTTCGTCATGCTGGTGATCGTGCTCTTCCCGCACTTCGCGGCGGGGCTGATTCACCGTCTCGCGGACGCGGTCGGCCGCCGCAGCCGGCGCGTGGGGCAGCGGCTGGAGAAGCTGCGCGTCGGCATCGAGGAAACCGCGGCGAGCGTCGTCGCGTTCAAGTCGCCGAGCGGCCTGCTGGCGCTGGTGTGGGCGACGGTGCTGTCGGGGCCGTCGCACGCGAACAAGCTGCTCGCCGGCTACGTGGCGCTCCGGGTCATGGGCATCCACGCGAACTTCGTGGACGTGCTGCTGGTTCAGACGCTGGTGATGTTTCTCTTGTACTTCGCGCCGACGCCCGGCGCTTCCGGCATCGCCGAGCTGCTGACCGCGGCCGTGATGTCGGTCTACGTGCCGCGGGAGCTGACGCCCATCTACACACTGGTCTGGCGATTCATCCAGAGCTACTGCACCATCGGGTTCGGGTTCATCGTCTTCTCGGGCTGGGTGCGCCGCGGGCTCCGGAGCGTGGACGAGACCGCGTTGCCGGAGGCCGTCGGGTGACGCCGCCGCCCCAGGCGGCCGACGAGCCGCTCGACCGCGGCTACGACGCGGGCCTCCTCCGGCGGCTGCTCACCTACCTCAAGCCGTATCCCCTGCCGGTGGCCGGAGCGGTGGTGCTGCTCCTCGGGGGGGCCGGGCTCACCCTGGTGGGGCCGATCCTGACCCAGCGCGTGCTCGACGTCGCCATCCCGCATCGGGACCTGGCACTCCTTGGCACGCTCACCGCGCTCTATCTCGCCGCCCTCGGGCTGGAATTTCTCTTCGAGTACGGGCAGACCATGCTCACGACCTACGTGGGCCAGCGGGTGATGTACGATCTCCGGCTCCAGATCTTCGGACACCTCCAGCGGCTCAGCATCCCGTACTTCGATCGCCACCCCGTGGGCCGGCTGATGACCCGCGTGACCTCGGACGTGGAGACGCTCAACGAGCTGTTCTCCTCGGGCGTCGTGACCGTGTTCGGCGACGTGTTCACGCTCGCGGCGATCATGATCATGATGCTCGTGACGGACTGGCGGCTCGCGCTGGTGGCGTTCGCGGTCATCCCGTTCGTCTGGCTCACGGTGACGCTCTTTCGCCGGAGCGTGCGGGAGGCGTTCCGCGACATCCGCGTGCGGCTCGCGCGGCTCAACGCCTACCTCCAGGAGCATCTGTCCGGGATGCGCGTGGTCCAGCTGTTCGGGCGGGAGCGGGCGTCGGCGGAGGAGTTCCGCCGGATCAACGCGGACCACACGGAGGCGCACCTCCGGTCGATCACGATCTACGCGGTGTTCTTCCCGGTGATCGAAGTGCTCACGGCGGTGGCGCTGGCGCTCCTGCTCTGGTACGGCGGAGTCAGGACCATGGGCGGGACGATGACGGTCGGCGTGCTGGCCGCATTCATCCAGCTGACTCGGCGTTTCTTCCAGCCGCTCCAGGACCTCTCCGAGAAGTTCAATCTGCTCCAGAGCGCCATGGCGTCGTCCGAGCGCGTGTTCCGCCTGCTCGACGAGCCGGTCACCGTGCCGGAGCCGGCCAAGCCGCGATCGCTGCCCCGGCCGGTGCAGGGAGAGGTGGCCTTCGACGGGGTCTGGTTCCGGTACACACCGAGCGGGCCATGGGTGCTGAAGGATGTGTCGTTCCGCGCGCGGCCCGGGCAAACGGTGGCGTTGGTGGGGCACACCGGTGCGGGCAAGACCACGATCGTGAACCTGCTGCTCCGATTCTACGATGCCGAGCGGGGCCGGATCACGATCGACGGAGTGGACATCCGGGAGCTATCCACGGCCGAGCTTCGGGGGCTCATCGGGTTCGTGCAGCAGGACCTCTTCCTCTTTACGGGCGACATCCTGCACAATCTCACGCTCGACGCGCCGATTCCGGCGGCCAGCGCGGAGACGGCGGCGCGCCGGGTCGGCGCCGACCGGTTCGTCGAGCGGCTGCCCAAGGGGTACGGCCACGTGCTGGGCGAGCGCGGGCGGAACCTGAGCGTCGGGGAGCGGCAGCTGCTGAGCTTCGCCCGGGCGCTGGCGCGGGACCCCCGCATCCTGGTGCTGGACGAGGCGACCAGCTCGGTGGATACGGAGACGGAGGGCCAGATCCAGCGGGCGATCGCGGAGTTGATGGCCGGCCGCACCGCCATTGT
>DATBQV010000318.1:0-1527 GCA_036560625.1 Gemmatimonadales bacterium | reverse complement strand
GTTTACCGCTCTTTCCAATCTCCTGATCTTCGCGACGTTTCGGAGGTGTTCATCATAGGTCTTGCTGAACAGGTGCCGTCCGTCCGGCCCGGCCACGAAATAGAGGTACGGCACCTGCGCCGGGTACATGGCGGCCTCGATGCTGCGCCGACTGGGGGAGTTCACCGGCCCGGGGGGCAGGCCGGGGTGGAGATAGGTGTTGTACGGCGAGGGGAAGAGATAGTCCTTCTGGTAGAGTCGCGGTTTGCGCTTGCCGGTGGCGAGCAGGATGGCGTACTGCACGGTGGGATCCGCCTGGAGCGGCATGCCGATGCGCAGCCGGTTCCGATAGACGCCGGCGATCGTCTCCCGCTCATCGTCCGCCCGGGCTTCGCCCTCCACAATCGAGGCGAGGGCCATCAGCTCGATCCGGCGCTCGCCGAGCGTGTCGAGGCGCGCCGTCCACTCGGGCCGCCACTCCGCGTTGAAGGTCTCCACCATCATGCCGGCCACGTCGCGGGCGGAGGAGCCGAGGGGAACGGCGTAGGTGTCGGGTCGGAGAAACCCCTCGAGCGATGAACCCCGAATCCCCAGATCCCGGGCGAGCGCCGTATCGCGCGCGGCTTCGACGAACGAGTCGGCCGGGATTCCGACGTGCTCGGCCACGATCGCCGCGACTTCGGGAATCGTGAGTCCCTCGGGCACGGTCACGCGCACGCTGGCGGTGCGGCCCTCGGCGAGCGCGGCCAGGATCTCCGGCGTCGGCGCGTTCCGCGCCAACTCGTACACGCCGGCCTTGATGCTGCGATCCACGTGCTTGAACCGGGCGACGAGCTTGAACCAGAGCCGGTTGCGGATGACGCCGTGCGCGGCGAGCGAGTCGGTGACGGCGGAGAAGCTGGACTTGGGCGGCACGCCGACCCGCTCGATCGGCCCGGGTTCAGGCGACCGGCACGCCATGAGGGCGCCGACGACCGCTACGAGGGCCGGACCCGCCCGGCCAATGACGAGGCTGCTCCTATCTGCCACCGCCGCGCCTCGCATCGAGGAACGCCTGAAGGAGCACGGCGGCCGCCAGCGCGTCAACGTCCTCCTTCCGGCCCCGGGTGGAGCCGTCCTGCTCCCGTACGAGCCGGAGTGCCCGGGCCGTGCTGAGCCGTTCATCCCACAGCTCCATCGGAAGACCGGTGCGCTTTCCCACCGAAGCGGCGAGGCTGCGGGACTCGACGGCACTCGGGCCCTCCTCGCCTTCCAGCGTGAGCGGCAGTCCCACGACGACGCCTACCGGTGTGTGCGCCGCGACGAGGTCGAGCAGGCGGGGCATGGGGAAGCGCTTGCCCCGGCGTCGGACCAGGGTTTCCAGAGAGGACGCGAGCGTCTGCGTCTCGTCACTGAGCGCGAGGCCGATGCGCAGCTCGCCCCAGTCGATGCCGAGGATTCGGCCGGCGGGTGGGATGGCCATGACAGGGTGAACGGTAAACGGTGAACGGTAAACGGGGGACTCCTCGTCCCATCGGAGCCCCCCGTTCACTGTTCACCGTTCACTGT
>DATBQV010000317.1:0-4751 GCA_036560625.1 Gemmatimonadales bacterium | reverse complement strand
CGAGGGTGGGCGGCCGGGTTGGCAGGTGGCGACGCCGCTGGGCAACGGCACGCCCTACGGCGTGCTCGACATCAGCGTCTCGACCCGGCGGCTCGAGGATTGGAGCCGAGTCGAGCGGCAGCGCGCCTATCTCGCCGCCGTAGTGGCCGCCCTGCTGGTGGCGCTCGGCGTCGCGTTGCTGACCCGTAAATGGGTCGGCCGGCCGCTCGCCGCACTGGGGAACGCGATGGCCAGCGCCCATGGCGGGGCCGAGGGTGCCCCGCCGGCGCCGGAGATCGGGCCGCTCGAGTTCCGCACCCTGGCGCGCCGCTACAACCACCTGCGGGAGGCTCTGGCGCAGCGCGAGCGGGAAAGCCAGTCACGCGCCGCGCTGCTCGCGCTGCAAGAGCGGGCCCGCGGACTCGACCGGCTCGCCCTGCTGCAGGAAACGGCTGCGTCCTTCGCGCACGAAATCGGCACGCCGCTCAACACACTGAGCGGGCACCTGCAGCTCCTGCGCGACGACCTTCAGTCCGCTCGTCAACCCGGCGCCGTGGATCGGGTGCGTCTGCTGCTGACCCAGGTGGACCGCGTGGCCGGGATCGTCCGGGCAGGCCTCGACCGCGGCCACTGGCCCCAGCCGTACGTGCGGAGCTCGGATCTCCGGGAGATCGCCGAGCGCGTGCTCCGTTTTCTGGAGCCGTCGTTTGGAGACGCCGGCGTGCGGGCCGAGCTGCAGCCGTACTACTCCGGCCCGGCGCGCGCGGTATGCGATCCGGCGCAGGTCGAGCAGATCCTGCTCAACCTCCTCAAGAATGCGATCGAGGCGCTCGGACCCGGCGGCCGGGTGACTGTCGCGACCGGAACCACGGCGGGTCATGCCTTCGTGGAGGTCGCCGATGACGGGCCCGGACTCGACCCCGACGCACGGGCGAACCTGTTCCGCGCGTTCACGACCACGAAGGGCTCGGGTGGCAGCGGCCTCGGACTCGCCGTAAGTCGCCGGCTGGCCCGTGGACTCGGCGGCGATCTGGAGCACATGCCCAGCGAGACCGGCACCCGGTGGCGCCTCACGCTGCCGAGCCCGGTGGAGAACTGAGATGACTGCCGGCGTGCGCGCGGCCGGCGAGACGAGCGTTCTGCTCGTCGATGACGACGAGGCGGCGTGCCGCCTGCTCGCCGAGGTGCTGGAGCGCGACGGCTATCGGGTAGCGGCGGCGCTCTCGGTCGAAGAAGCGCTGGCCAAGCTGGAGCGGGAAGGTCCGTTCGACGCGGTGCTGACGGACCTCCGGATGCCGGAGCGCAGCGGGCTCGACCTGCTCAAGATCGTGCGCGAACGGGAACCGGACGCGCTCGTCCTGGTGCTGACCGCGTTCGGTGACGCCGCGGCGGCGGGCGAGGCGATTCGCGCCGGCGCCTACGACTTCGTCAGCAAGCCGTACGACATCGGGACGCTTCGCGAGACGCTGGCCCGCGCGCTCGGCCGTCGCCGCCTGGCGACGGCGAGCAAGGAGCTGCGGGGCACGGCCGTGCGGCGAAGCGCGGCGGCTCAGGAAGGGTCGGCGCTGGTCGGGCACAGCCCGGCGATCATCGAGGTGATGAAGACGCTGGCCCGCGCGGCACCGACCCAGGCCACCGTGCTGCTGCTCGGCGAAACGGGCACGGGCAAGGAGCTGGTCGCACGCACGATCCACAGCTACTCCGAGCGCAACGGGCGTCGTTTCGTCGCCGTGAACTGCTCGGCCCTGGCCGAGGGTCTGCTGGAGAGCGAGTTGTTCGGCCATCTCCGCGGGGCTTTCACCGGTGCCGCCGGCGCCCGGCCGGGGCTCTTCCGGGAGGCGGATCGCGGGACGCTGTTTCTGGATGAGATCGGCGACATCTCCCCCGCCCTGCAGGCGCGGCTGCTCCGCGCCCTGCAGGAGCACGAGATCGTTCCCGTGGGATCGGAGACGCCGGTCAAGGTGGACGTGCGGATTATCGCGGCGACGCACCGGGACATCAGCGGGCTGGTCCGGGCCGGCAAGTTCCGCGAGGACCTGTACTACCGGCTGAACGTGGTGACGTTGCACCTTCCGCCGCTGCGCGACCGGAAGCAGGACATTCCGCTCCTGATGGACCACTTCCTACGCGAGCTGACGGAGCGTCACGGCCGCGGCCCGGTCGCCGTCGACGCCGAGGCGCAGCACCGCCTCCTTGCCTACGACTGGCCGGGGAATATCCGCGAGCTGCAGAACGTGCTGGAGCGCGCGTTGGTGCTGGCCGAGCAGGACGTGATCGGACCGGAGCACCTGCCGAGCGAGGTGCGGCCCGGGGGCGGACCGGCCGGCACACTCGAGCCGGCGCCGGACGATGTGCCGACCATCAGCTCCGCGATCAACGCGCTGCTTTCCCTGGAGGAGATCGAGCGGCGCCACGTGCTGCGGGTGCTGGAGGCGACCGGCGGCAGTCGCGAGGAAACCTCGCGGATTCTGGGAATCTCCCGGCGGACGTTGACGCGCATGGTGCAGCGATGGGGCCTCCCGCCGCGCCGGCACGCCGGAGGTTAGGCACGCGGCCTGCAATCAGCAGGGCCGACCCCCTTCCATGGAGCACGTCTGATGTCGTTCCGGACTACTCTTTTCATTGCACCGATGCTGGCCGCCCTCGCCGTTGCTCCACTTGCGGCCCAGGCCAAGCCCGCCCCGGCGCCCGCGCCCGCCGCGGCCGCCTCGGACAAGATGGCCAAGACGGACAAGATGACCGGCCAGAATGCCGCGCCGCTCGACCTGAACACCGCCACGAAGGAGCAGCTCGAGGCCCTGGCCGGAGTCGGCACCGCTTATTCCGACAAGATCATCAAGGGCCGGCCGTACGCTCGGAAGGACGAGCTGCTGACGAAGAAGATCCTGCCGAAGGCGGTGTACGGAAAGATCAAGGACAAGGTCATCGCGAAGCAGTAGGGAGCCATTAGCCGTTAGCCGTTAGCCGTTAGCCGTTAGCTAACGGCTAACGGCTCCTCTCCTACCTCCTTTACCCCCGCCGTCTGAATCGCAGCGGATTCTGAAACAGGTGGCTCGGCAGCACGAACACCACGGCGAACATCCCCACCGAGATCAACAGGCCAAGCGCGAGCACCTCGAGGCGCCGGTTCGCGGCGTACACGATGCTCGCGATCACGCCCACTCCCAGCGCGAAGACCGCCAATAGGCCGCGACGGACCTGCTGCGCGAGAAACCGCTGCAGCTCCACGGTGTCGCGCGGGTGCCAGCGCACCCGCAGCTCTTCGCGCTCCACGCGGCGTAACAGGTCCCGGACCGTACGGACCGCCGCGGCCGCGTCCAGCCCCCAGTCGGTGACGCGCGGTTTCCCATCCCCACCCAGGAGCCCCTGGACCAGGCGGCCCGCCGAGCGGGCGACGACCGGACGGGCCGCGGCCACCGTGTTGAAATTCGGGTCGTAGCGCAGGCCGATGCCCTCGACCAGCACCGCGGCGCGCCCGAAGTACACGAGATCCGACGGGAGCATCAGCGGCCAGTCGTAAAAGGTGCGGAGGACGTCCTCGACGATGCGCTGCATCTGCCGCGGCGACATGTCGTCCCGAAGCCCGACGCTCATGAGCTGTTGCGCCGCGTCGCGCACGGTGCCGCGATCCACGTCCGGATCGAGAATGCCCAGCTCGTAGAAGCCGTTGATCACGCCGTCGACGTCCCGGCGGACCGCGGCGGCAATCGTGCGCACCATGCGGGCCCGGGTCTCGCGCTCCACCTGCAGCACCATGCCGAAGTCGAGCATCACCAGCCGGCCACGGGCATCGACAAGCAGGTTGCCGGCATGCGGGTCCGCGTGAAAGAACCCGTCCTCCAGCATCATCTTGATGTAGACCTCGACGATCGTTGCGATGAGCGCATCGATCGACACCTCCCCGGAGGCCAGGCGCTCGTGCAGCCGGTCGATCCGGGTGCCCTCGACGTACTCCAGCACTAGCACGCGCTGCCGCGTGAGCGTCCCGATCACCTCGGGGATCACGACCCGGGGCTCCTGCGCAAAGTTCCGGCGCAGGACCTCCGCGTTGCGGGCCTCCTCCCGAAAGTCCAGCTCCCGCGAGATGCGTTTGGCGAAGTCGCTCACGATGGTCGAGATCGCGCGCGTATGGTGGTTGGGAAAGAGGAGATTGACGAGGAAGAGCACTCGGAAGGAAATCTCGAGATCCTGCCGCACCGTCTCCTCGACGCCGGGGCGGAGCACCTTCACCACGACATCGCGTCCGGCATAAAGCGCGCGGTGCACCTGGCCCAGCGACGCCGCGGCCAGCGGCTCGGAGTCGAAGCGCTCGAACACGCTGCCCACATCCTGGCCCAGCTCGGCGGCAATGACCTGCTCCGCGACTCCGGGAGCCAGGGGCGGCACCTGATCGGTCAGCGTGCCGATGGCGCTGAGGTAGGGCTCGGGGAGAATGTCCGCCCGGGCGCCGAACACCTGGGCCAGCTTGATGAACGTGGGGCCCAGACCGGCGAGCGTTCCGGTCAGCCGCTCCGCCCGCCGCCGGTGCCGCGCGTCCGTGGTCGGCAGCGGCGCACCGAAGAGGATGAAGCGTCGGCGGTCCCGGAGAAAGCCTATGACGAAGGGAAGGAGGCGGACAAAGACGACGATGGCGCGCACGCGGTCACGGCGCGAGCGGCACAGCGAGGGCCGGACCCGGTCGCACGAGCAGGCGCTCGATACGCGTCGGCGAGGCCTGCAGCACGTCGAACTCGAGCCCGAGCATGGTGAACCGCTCGCCCGCATTGGGAATG
>DATBQV010000316.1:0-1824 GCA_036560625.1 Gemmatimonadales bacterium | reverse complement strand
CTGTTCAGCTTTGTCGATGGAGCAGACGAGCAGGCGGATGCGGATGGTCAGCAGCTCGACCTGGGCGAGGGAGACGCGGATGTCCCCGGCGATGACCAGGCCCTTGTCGAGCACGCGGTCGAGGACGTCGACCAAGCCGGTCGACCGGCGATAGCTCGGCTCGGTGATGCCCGACATCGACCCTCCCCCGCTGACCCTTCCAGCCGACCGAGGCCGTAAACCTAAAGGGTTGGTTGCGCGGGCTAGTTGTAGCAGAGGCAACCCGCCTTGGCAACTTCCCCGGTGCCCCGGCTCAGGGCCCCGCGGGCCCGGCCGGGGCCGGGGCCCGGCTCCTTCCCGCGCGCCGGGCCGGCGGCGGGGCCGGGATCGGATGGCCGAGCGAGACCGGCAGGCTGATGACGAAGGTGGCACCCTGGTCCGTGCCGGCGCTGCGCGCCTCGAGCGTGCCGCCGTGGAGCTCGACGAGCTCGCGCGCGATGGCGAGGCCCAGGCCGAGGCCGCCCACCGTGCGGCGGCTCGACGAGTCGGCCTGCCGGAAGCGCTCGAAGACGTGGGGCAGGAACGCCTCCGGTATCCCCGTTCCGTCGTCGCTCACCACGATCTCCACGCGGGACCCGGCCCGCACCAGGGCCACCCGGACGTGCCCGCCCTCGGGGGTGAACTTCACGGCGTTCGAGAGCAGGTTCCAGACCACCTGCTGGAGGCGGTCCGCATCGCCCGCCACGGTCCCGGCCGGCGCGAGGACGGCCTGGATCCCGATCCGCTTGGCCGCCGCCGCCGGCCGGATCCCTTCGACCGCGGCCTCGACGATCGGCGCCAGCTCGAGCCCGCGGACGTCGAGCCGGATCTTGCCCGAGACGATCCGCGAGATGTCCAGCAGGTCCTCGATGAGCCTCGTCTGCGCCTTGACGTTGCGCGAGATCGCCTGCAGCCCGCGGCGGACGAGCGCGGGCTCGGGCTCCCCCGTCGTCAGCAGCTCGGACCAGCCGAGGATGGCGTTGAGCGGCGTGCGGAGCTCGTGGGAGAGGACGGCGAGGAACTCGTCCTTGGACCGGTTCGCGGCCTCCGCGCGCTGCAGGAGGTCGGCCATCTGCGCCTGGAAGCGCTTGCGCTCGGTGATGTCGCGGGCGATCTTCGAGGCGCCGACGATGCGGCCGACCGCGTTGCGGATGGGCGAGACGGTGAGCGAGATCTGAATCGGAGAGCCGTCCTTGCGCCGGCGCTCCGTCTCGAAGTGCTCGACGCTGTGGCCGGCGGCGATCTGCCGCAGCACCTCGTCCTCCTCGCTCCACCGCTCGGGCGGGATGATGATCCGGATGGACTGCCCGATCGCCTCCTCGGATGAGAAGCCGAACATCCTCTCCGCGGCCTGGTTCCACGTGGTGATGACGCCCTCGAGCGTCTTGCTGACGATGGCGTCGTCCGAGGATGCGACGATCGAGGCGAGCCGGAACGCCGCCGCCACCGGGCTGGGGGGTTTCGAGGTCCGTCGGCGGGTCATGTCGGGACGCTGGCAGGCCGAAGCTCGGCCGGCGCGGCGCTTGCATTATCAGGCAGGAGGAGGTGAGACATGGCCGCGGCCAAGAAATCGACGAAGAAGAAATACGGCGCCAAGAGCAGCGAGAAAGTGGAGCGGGCGCTCCACGAGAAGAAGCAGGGCACCTTGCGCTCGGGCAAGTCCGGCAAGAAGGTCACCAGCCGCAAGCAGGCGATCGCGATCGGCCTTTCCGAGGCGAGGAAGGCCGGAGGGAAGGTCCCGAAAAAGAAGAAGAGCTCCTGAACAGACGCCGGGCGGCTGTCCCTACCGCGAGAGCACGCTTGCCG
>DATBQV010000315.1:0-2694 GCA_036560625.1 Gemmatimonadales bacterium | reverse complement strand
TTCTGCATGAACAGCACCCCCGGCCGCGAGGGGTGCATCGCGAGGTTGTGGACGCAGTGGCCGACGTCGGCCTTGGGGTCGGGGATCCCCTGCGAGCGCAGCCCCTGGTTGATCGGCTGCCAGGTGGTGCCGCCGTCGTCGGTGCGGAAGGCGCCCGCGGCCGAGATGGCGATGAAGATGCGCTCGGGACGGCTCGGGTCCAGCAGGATCGTGTGCAGGCCCATGCCGCCGGCGCCCGGCTGCCAGCGCGGCCCCGAGCCGTGGGTGCGCAGCCCCGAGAGCTCCCCCCACGACTGCCCGCCGTCGGCCGAGCGGAAGAGGGCGGCGTCCTCCACCCCGGCGTAGACGGTCTCCGCGTCGGTGAGCGACGGCTCGAGGTGCCAGACGCGCTTGAACTCCCAGGGGTGCTGGGTGCCGTCGTACCACTGGTGCGTGCCGGGGACGCCGTCGTACGCGAACTTGTTGCCGACCGGCTCCCAGGTCTTCCCACCGTCGTTGGAGCGCTGGACCAACTGGCCGAACCAGCCGCTGGTCTGCGACGCGTAGAGCCGATCCGGCTCCGCGGGCGACCCCTGGAGGTGGTAGATCTCCCAGCCCCCGAAGAAGGGGCCGCTGATGTCCCAGTTTTTTCGCTTCCCATCCGCGGTCAGGACGAACGCGCCCTTGCGCGTGCCGACCAGCAACCGAACGTGGCTCATCTCTACCTCCTGTTGCGAATAGTCGCTCGGGGGAGTTTACAATCGACAGCGCGGTCCGGGAGCCCCCGGCGGGTCAATCCGGCACGTCACGCAGCCTGCGCTCGAGAAACCGCCGCTCCGGCTCCTGGCGGGTCAGCGCCAGTGCTCGCTGGTAAGCGGCTCGGGCGTCGGCGCTTCGCCCCAGCCGCCGGCAGAGATCCGCCCGCGCCGAGTGGGCCAAGTAGTAGTCCGCCAGCTCGCCGCGAGCGAGGATGGCATCGACCAGGGTCAGGCCGGCCGCCGGACCGTCGCGCATCGCGACCGCCACGGCGCGATTCAAGTCGACCACCGGCGAGGGGTGCGTGATCGCCAGCACGTCGTACAGGCTCACGATGCGGGCCCAGTCGGTCGCCGCCGGGTCGGGGGCCTGTGCGTGCACCGCGGCGATCGCCGCCTGCACGGCGTACGGTCCGAGCGGCCCGGCCGACAGGGCCGTCTCCACCAGCGCCGATCCCTCGGCGATCTGCTCCCGGTTCCAGAGCGAGCGGTCCTGATCGTCCAGCAGGATCAGATCCCCGGCCGGCGACACGCGCGCCCCGCGCCGCGATTCGTGCAGCAGCATGAGCGCGAGCAACCCCACCGCCTCGGCCTCGGGCAGCAGCCCGACGAGCAGGCGCCCGAGGCGGATCGCCTCGCCCGAGAGATCGGCTCGCGTGAGCGACGCGCCGGCCGTCGCGGAGTAGCCCTCGTTGAAGACCAGATAAATGACCCGGAGGACTGTTTCCAGGCGCTCCGGCAGATCGGCCCGCGAAGGCACCTCGTACGGGATGCCGGCATTTCTGATCTTCGACTTGGCCCGCACGATCCGCTGCGCGACGGTGGCGGGAGCGGTGAGAAACGCCCGCGCGATCTCTTCGGTCGTGAGCCCGCACACCTCCCGCAGCGTGAGCGCTACGCGGGCTTCGGGCGCCAGCGCGGGATGGCAGCATGTGAAGATCAGCCGGAGATCGTCGTCGGGGACGTCCTCGTACTCCCAGCGGGCGGTGGCTCGGCTCTCGACGTCGAGCTGGTCGGCGAGCGCCGTGGCGGCCGTGTCGAATCGGGTCCGGCGGCGCAGCGCGTCGATCGCCTTGAAGCGACCGGCGGACACGAGCCATGCCCGCGGATTGGCGGGTATCCCGTCCCTCGGCCACTGCTGGAGTGCCGAGATGAAGGCGTCCTGGAGCGCTTCTTCGGCAAGGTCGAAGTCACCCAGCAGGCGGATCAGGGTGGCGAGGACGCGCCGGGCCTCGGTCCGATAGATCGCGTCCACCGTCTCGCGGACCCGCTCGATCTCAGTCTCGCTCGTGATGTCCATCGGGGAGCCGGGAGAAGGTCAGCCGGTACTCGACTGCCCGGCCTGTGCGCTGCGGATCTGTTCGAACACGGACCGGACGTTGTCGATCATCTCGAAGGCCGGCGGCCGGTATCGCGCCATGCCCGGCCACCCGGAGTTCATCCACGCGTAGGGGCTGAGCGCCGTGCCGAACGTGATGGTGCCGCTCCGATCGTCTCGCTCGTTGAGGGAAAGGTCGTTCAGCGTGCGCAGCGGCAGACTCTTCGTCTGCCGGCCGGTGAACCCCGCCACGATGATGACCCGCTGGTTCGTAAGCCCGTACATCGTGCGGCTTCGGAGATAAGCATCCGCGAAGAAGCGACCGACCACGACGTACAGGCCGACGAGGACGAAGGGAACCCCCCAGAGCCGAAAGAAGAAGGGGGCGTTGGTGTGGATGACCGACAGCTCCCAGAAGACCGCAAAGCCGCCCCAGAGCAGGCTGAAGGGGATCATCATCGCGTCGGTACCGCGGAGCCGGAGCCCGCCGCGCGGCTGGCCGGACCAGAGCAGCTTCTCGCCCGGGCCCAGCTCGGGCCGCAGCGTGCGCTCGACGTCGTAGCCCATCGGGTCGGGAGCAGTCCCGGGGCGCGCGAGGCTACGGCTTGGGCGCCTGCTTTGTCGGATCGTCCGCCGGGTTCA
>DATBQV010000314.1:0-3518 GCA_036560625.1 Gemmatimonadales bacterium | reverse complement strand
GGTCGGCGCCGCCTCCGCCACCAGCGCGATCCCGAAGTCCGTCACCATCGCCACGCCCTCGTGCAGCAGGATGTTCTCCGGCTTGATGTCGCGGTGGACCAGGCCGCGACCGTGCGCGTGATCCAGCGCCGAAGCGACCTGGTGTGTGAGGCGGAGCGCGTCGTCGATCGGGAGTTGCCGCTCGCGGGTGAGCCGCTGCCGGAGGGAGCCGCCCTGGACGTAGGGCATCACATAGAAGAGGAGGCCCCCGGCGTCACCGGAGTCGTAGAGCGGCAGGATGTGGGGGTGATTGAGTCCGGCGGCGATCTGGATCTCGCGGGTGAACCGGTCGGGGCCGAGCAGCGCGCCCAGCTCCGCCCGGAGCACCTTGAGCGCCACCTGGCGGCCGTGCTTCAGGTCGTCGGCCAGGTAGACGGTCGCCATCCCGCCCCGGCCCAGCTCACGCTCGACGGTGTAGCGGCCGGCGAGGGCGGAGCGGAGCCGGGTCAGCTCGTCGGGGGTCTGGGAGACTTTGGTGTTGCTCGTGGCGGCCGTCCGTCGGAGGCAGGATGACGAGCAACCTAGCACGGTTGGGAGGGGTCGCAACGCCGCCCTATGCCCGTAGCTCGCAACAACATGCCGCGATTCGCGCCGGGGTCGCCGACGGCCGCGTACCCGAAGCCCCCGGCGACCTGCTTTCCCGGCTCGCCGGGCACGGACCCAACGGGCGGGCCACCCCGTTGGAGAGGCGCGGGATAGCGCTTCCCGGGGGAACGCCATGGGCCGGACTACGCCCCGCGCGGCGGCTCGGCATGCATCTCGCCCCTTGCCCCGGCAGCCACCCACACTGAGGCACCATGCACGCATCGAGACGTCGGGCAAACACGATCGTCGCTTTCGTCCTGACTGGAGCGCTGGTGGTCGGCTCGGCCGCCGCGCCGCTGCCGGTCGCGGCCCAGCAAGCTGCTTCGGGAAGCCACGCGGACGTCGCGGTCGTCCTTCGTTCCACGACGCTCGGCTTCGGCCTCGAGATCAGCAAGCTGATCACCGACCACTTCGGGATCCGCGTCGGTGGCAACTACTTCAAGTTCAGCACATCCGCGACGAAGTCGGATGTGAGCTACGACGCGTCGCTCAAGCTCCACTCCGTCACCGGACTCATCGACTTCTTTCCCAGCGCGCGCGGCAGCTTCCACCTGACCGGCGGCGTCATCACCAACCCGATTACGGTGTCCGGCACCGGCACGCCCGACGCCGTGGGGAATTTCACGCTCAATGGGCACACCTACAACTCGGCCCAGGTCGGGGTCCTGACCGGCTTGGCCAAGTATCCCGACGCCGGGCCGTACGTCGGCCTGGGCTTCGGAACTCCCGCGAGGAAGGGCCCGCTGGCGTTCTTCTTCGATCTCGGAGCGATGATCGGCCAGCCGACGGTGACGCTCACCGCCAGCGGCGCGGCGCCCGGGTCCCAGCTGGCGACGGACCTCCAGGCTCAGGCGGACACGACCCAGCACGACATCCGCAAGTACGCCAAGGTGTATCCGGTGATCGGTATGGGGGTGGCGTTCCGCTTCTAGCGGCTCGGGCGGACGCCGTATCAGGATTCCATCAAGATTGTGGCTCCGGGGCTGACTGGCGCCGGGTTCCTCGGCACTATTCCCGGCTGAGCCAGGATGGTTTCAGACCCACCTGAACGGCGTCCGCCCGAGCATCGTGAGCCCGCTACCATCCGAAGCACCGAAATCCGCCGCGCCGTCCCCCCGGCCAAGCGCCCCCGCTGACGTCGAATCGGGAGGCGCCCCGGGAGAGGATTCGCTCCTCCGCCGCTGCCGGCGCTTCCTCTTCGGCAAGCCCCGCGATCTCGAGGACCACCGCCTCTTTCATCGGCTGTCCCTGATCCCGTTCCTGGCCTGGGTAGGCCTGGGAGCGGACGGGTTGTCGTCCTCCGCCTATGGACCGGAGGAGGCCTTCAAGGCGCTCGGGGCGCACACCTACCTCGCCGTGGGGCTCGCGCTGCTCATGGCGATCACGGTGTTGCTCATCTCGGCCGGCTACCGGCGGATCATCGAAGAGTTCCCGAGCGGGGGCGGCGGCTACGTGGTCGCCAGCAAGCTGCTCGGACCCAGTGCCGGACTCGTGTCGGGCTCGGCCCTCCTGGTGGACTACGTGCTGACGATCACGATCTCGATCGCGGCCGCCGGAGATGCCCTCTTCAGCTTTCTGCCGCCGGGTTGGTCCCCGGCCAAGCTCCCGGTCGAATTCGGGCTCCTCCTCGTGCTCACGACCCTGAACATCCGGGGCGTGCGCGAGTCGGTGCTTGCCCTGCTTCCGGTCTTCCTTCTCTTCCTGCTCACCCACGTGCTCGTGATCGGCGGGGGGCTCCTGGGCCATCTCCCGGAGCTGCCTGGCACGATCCAACGCGTGCGCGACGGCGTGGGACACGGTGTCGCGACGCTCGGCGCCGGCAGCCTGCTGCTCGTCTTCGTGCGCGCGTACTCGCTGGGCGGCGGGACGTACACCGGGATCGAGGCCGTGTCCAACGGCCTGCCGATCATGCGGGAACCGAGAGTGGAGACCGGCAAGCGCACGATGGTGTACATGGGCACGTCGCTCGCCTTCACCGCCGCCGGCTTGCTCCTCTGCTACCTGCTCTGGCAGGTCACCCCCGTGCCGGGGAAGACCATGAACGCGGTGCTGGCCGAGCGGCTGGCGGGTGGTCTCCCATTTGGGGGGACGTTCATCGTCCTCACGCTCTTTTCGGAGGCGATGCTCCTGGTCGTCGCGGCCCAGGCCGGATTCATCGACGGCCCCCGGGTGTTGGCGAACATGGCGGTCGACTCGTGGGTCCCCCACCAGTTCGCCGCGCTCTCGGAGCGGCTCACGACCCAGAATGGCATCCTGCTGATGGGCGCGGCGGCGCTGGCGGCGCTCCTCTATACCCGGGGCGACGTCGGTCACCTGGTCGTGATGTACAGCATCAACGTGTTCCTGACCTTCTCGCTCTCGATGGCCGCGATGCTGCGGTTCTGGTACCAGCGCCGGGCGACTCGACCCGAGTGGAAGGGGCGACTTGGACTGTTCGCGGCGGGGTTCCTGCTGTGCGCCACGATTCTCGTCATCACCCTCTACGAGAAGTTCGCCCAGGGCGGGTGGGTCACCGCGGTCATCACCACGCTGGTCATCGCGCTGTGCTTCCTGATCCGCCGGCACTACCGCATGGTCGCGGCCCAGCTCGACCATCTCTACCGGGCGCTGGGCGATCTGCCGCAAACCGGCCCGGACGGGCCGGGTCGAGTGCCGGGGCCGGTCGACCCGCGGAAGCCGACCGCGGCCGTGCTCGTCGGGTCTTACGGCGGTATCGGCATCCACACGGTGCTCAACGTCTTCCGCGCGTTCCCCGGCTACTTCAAGAACCTCGTGTTTCTCTCGGTCGCAGTGGTCGATTCGGGGGAGTTCAAGGGAGAGCATTCCGTGGACGATCTCCGCCAGCGCACGGAGGAGATGTTGGCGAAATACGTGGACCTCGCCACCGGTCTGGG
>DATBQV010000313.1:0-5802 GCA_036560625.1 Gemmatimonadales bacterium | reverse complement strand
CCCTGAAAGAATCCCTGACGCGGGTCCTCCCCGTAGACCATGCCGTTGATCCGCTTCAGATACTCTTCTCGAAGCACGGTCGCGTTGCTGAGGTCCTTGTGCAACGTGTCCAGCCGGGCCTCCGTGACCTTGATCCGGTCTCCTGGATCCGGGTGGGTCGAGAGCCACTCCGGCACCCGACCGCCCCCGCTCAGCTGGCTTACGGCCTGGAGCGTCTCGAACATGTTGACCATCTGCCGAACGTCGTAGCCCTGGTTCATGGCGTACCGGAACCCCGCCAGATCCGCCTCATTCTCCGCGTCCCGCCCGTACTTGAGAAACAGGACGCCGAGTCCCTGACCCAGAGCGCCGCCGAGCTGAGCGACGGTGGAGTTCAGGACCGAGCCGACTCCGAGCCCGAGCTGCGCGATCTGGGCGCGCGAGATCTGCTGCACCGAATGCCGGTTGGTCACGTGCCCGATCTCGTGCCCGACCACGGTGGCCAGCTCCGCTTCGTTCGTGATCGACGTCATGAGCCCGCGGGTCACGAAGATGAACCCACCCGGCAGGGCGAACGCGTTCACCGCGGCGTCGTTGACGACGTGGAACTCCCACGGGAGCTGCGGTCGCTCTGAGGCGGCGGCCATCTTCATGCCGATGCCCGACACATAGGCCTGGATCGCCGGGTCGTCGTAATACCCGATGCTCTGGGCGACGCTTTGGGCGTTCTGCCGGCCCATGTCGATCTCCTGGGACTCGGACACCAGGGAAAGCTCGCTCTTGCCCGTGACGGGATTGACGGCGCAGGCGATCACCAGCCCGGAGCCGAGCAAGAGCCCGATTAGAGTCGTACGTCGATGCATTTCGGCAGCCTTGAAACGATTGTTCGAGAATCTACAACAGGAAGGGCCGGAAGACTCCAGGTCCTCCGGCCCAGCTGACCCCGCTCCCTAAGGAGGGGTTAGCGCTTGCGCTTGGGAGAGGCTGGGTGGGCCTTGGCCGCGCCCGAATCGGCCGGCTCGGTGGCGGCGCTCTCGGTAACGGCAGGCGGCGGGGCTTGGGCGGTCTCGTTCAGCCGGTCCGCCAGGGTGAACGTGCTGCGGCCCTGCGCATCCACGCCCAGTCCAGCCCGTGTGGACCCCGCCCGGTCGGCGAAGACGATGTTGGCGGCGCCGTCCGGGGAGATCCCCAGCACCGTCCGGGTCTTCCCCATTTCGTCGGCGAAGGCCATCGAGCCGCTCTGGTCCGGCAGCATCGCGAACACCGCGCGCGGACGGCCCGCGGGATCGGAGAACGAGATGCCGGAGGTGCCGTCCTGAAGCAGACTGACCTTGACGCGCGGCCGGGAGGCCGAATCCTGAAGCACCAGCCGCACGGCGCTGTCATCCCCGATGCCCCACGCGCCGCGAACGATGCCGGCCGCGTCCCGGAGGATGAACCGGCGGGCGGCCACCTCATCGGCGACACTGCCGGGCGCACCACGCCTACCGCTCACCCATACCAGCGCCACGATGAGCCCGAGCAGAACGGCCAGACCCATGAACGCGTAGGAGCTGTAGCGGCGCAGCCGGCGGTTCTCCCGCTCCAGCGCCTCCAGCCGATGAAGGAAGACGACCTCGGGGCGGTGCCGCGCCTGCTCCTCCGGGGTCTGGATGTGGGGGCCGCCCGGCATGCCGGTCACGTTTCCTCCTGCGGGGCATCGAGGAAGTAGGAGTTGCACGCCCGGGTGAGCAGGTCCGGCGTGAGCCGGGCCGGCGTGTCGATATACCGGACCAGGTCGAGGAAGTGGTCCAGCACGTCTCGCGGGTGGCAGTTGCGGGGGGTGATCCCGCGGGTCCCATAATAGTGCTCGTACAGCTGCGGCACCGCCCACTCCGGGAAGGGAATCTCCCGCTCAGCGCAGCACCGCCGGAAAATCTCCTCGTACGAATCTTCGGTCGGACCGAGCACGTGCAGCTTGTAATGAATCCGGCGGAGGAATGCCTCTTCCACCAACTCGTGCGGCGAGAGGTTGGTGGAGAAAATCAGCAGCGAGTCGAAGGGCACCGGGAACTTGCTCCCCGTGTGCAGCGACAGATAGTCGATCCGCTTCTCGAGCGGCACGATCCAGCGGTTGAGCAGATCGCGCGGCGCCGTGCGCTGCCGCCCGAAGTCGTCCAGGATCAACACGCCGCCGTTTGCCTTCAGCTGGAACGGGGCCTGGTACATCTTGGTGTACGCGTCGAACTGCAGGTCGAGCTGGTCGAGCGTGAGCTCGCCACCGGTGATCACCACCGGCCGCCGAACGAGAACGTAGCGGCGATCGTGCTCGGGCACGTGTTTCAGCCAGGTCGGCTCGTCGTCCCCGGCCTCCGGCTCGAGCTCCACCACTTCGTGATGGTACACGGGATCGAAGAGCACGAGGATCTGCCCCTCGACCTCGAGCGCGTAGGGGATATAGAGGTTCCCGCCCAGCAGCCCTGAAATCGTCTCCGCGATGAGCGTCTTCCCGTTGCCGGGACCGCCGTAGAGAAACAGGGATTTGGCCGAGTTGATCGCGGGGCCCAGCATCTCGAGCACGGCGTCGGCGATCACCATCTGGCGGAATCCGTCCCGCACTTCCTCCCGCGTCACGTGCACCCGCGAGATCGACTGGTGATGGCACCATTCCCGATACTGCTCCAGCGGCACCGGCGCGGGCCCCACATACTGGCTCGACTCGAGCGCCTCACGCGCCCGTGTGCGACCCTCGCCCGTCAGGTCGAACATGTAGCCGCCGCGGCCTGCGCCGCGGGTGCCGCGCACTTCGATCAGCCGCCGCTGCTGAAGCGCCATGAGCTGCTCGTCCAGGAACGGGAACGGCAGCTTGATCGTCTCCATGAGCTGCTGGCCGGTACGCGCGCCCTGGAGATACAGCGCCTTCAGCATCAAATCGGCCACGAACTCGGCGGAGAGGCCCGTGTCCGCCAGCGTCTCGGGCAGGGGCGGCCGGAGCGGCTCTCCGGCGCGCCCGGCCTTGGGTGCGGTCGTGGCGGTCACGGCAGTGACTCCTCGCTCCACACGATCTGATCCCCCTCACGGGTGCCGCTCTCGGCCAGCGTCCCCGCCGGCAGCTCCAGGGCGGCGGCCGCCGCGCGATGCCACCCCGTACGCGCACCGGGCGCGAGTCCCGCATACGCGGCGACGACGGTACCGTCGCGATCGAGGAAGGCCACGTCCAGCGCGAACCGCATGCCGACCATCTGCACCGCTCGGCAGGGCTCGAGCAAGAGCCCTTCGCCGGGCTCCAGACGCGGCCGCCCGAGCAAGCCCCGGAGACGCGCCCACCACCCATCAGCGACGGCGATCCGGTCACCAAGAACCGGCCCGCGGTGGTTGACCGCCCGCACGATGCGCATGCTCAGTAGTTCCCGAGCGTCTCGAAGATTTGGATCATGGCGGGGCCGAGAATGACCACGAACATGGCCGGGAAGATGAAGAGCACGAGTGGGAAGACCAGCTTGATCGTGGTCTTCGCCGCTGCCTCCTCCGCCCGCTGCCGGCGCTTGGTGCGGAGCGTATCCGCCTGCACCCGCAGCGCCTGGGCGATCGAGGTGCCGAAGCGGTCGGTCTGGATCAACATCGCCATGAGCGACTTGATGTCGTCGAGACCGGTACGATCGCCCATGTTGCGGAAGGCCTCTTCGCGGCCCGTGCCCGCCCGGATCTCGAGGTTCACCAGCGCGAGCTGCTCGCTCAGCACCGGACTCAGCCGCTCGATCTCCTCCGAAACCCGCACCAGCGCCTGGTTGAGCCCGAGGCCGGCCTCCACGCAGACGACCATCAGATCCAGCGCGTCCGGCAGCGCCTTTTGCATCTCCTTCTGCCGGGTGCGGATCCGGCCGTTCACGTAGACCGACGGCCCGACGTACCCGAGGCCGGCGAACCACAGCGTTCCGATCAGCGCGGCGATGCTCGTCGGGCCGACGAAGCCGAGGATGGTAAGCGCGCTGAAGCCCATCGCGATCGGAAGGGCGATGCGGGAGCCAAGGAAGATGGGAAGGGCGGCCGGGCTGGTGTAACCCGCCTGGAGCATCCGCAAGCGCAGCTGCGGGAGATCCCGCTGCCTCGGCTCGATCCGCTCGCCCAGCGCCTGGACCAGCGAGCCCAGCCGCTCCGCTTGCACCTGCCGCCGGCGGCGGAGGATCGACTCCGGCACCGCCGTCTCGCTCCCCTCCAGCTCCGCCAACCGGGCGTTGATCGCGCTCTGCCGTCCCGGTGCCATATCGCCGAGAACCAGCACGACGAGGGTGACGGAGACAGCGATGAGCGCGAGGGCGACGAGCAGGATCACATGCGCCTCAGATCTCGATGTCCACGATGCGACGGATCCACCAGTACCCGATGACCTGCATGACCGCCGCGATCGTCACCATGAGCTTGCCCAGCGGATGCGTGAACAGGAGCTGTATGTAGCTGGGGTTGAGCAAATAGATCAGCGTGCCCACGATGATCGGGAGCAATGCGAGCGTGTAGCCGGTGAACCGGCCCTGCGCGGTGTAGACGCGGAGCTGGCGGCGGATCGTGAACCGGGCCCGGATCACGCTGGAGAGGTTGTCCAGCACCTCGGCCAGGTTGCCGCCGACCTCGCGCTGGATGAGGATCGCCGTCACCAGAATGCGCGCGTCGACCAGGTCCACGCGGTCCGCCATCGCGATGATCGCGTCGTCGAACGGCAACCCGAATCGCTGCTCCTCGAAGGTCTGCTGGAATTCGCCCGCGATCGGCTCGCTCGCCTCTTCGGCGACCATCTTGATGCCGGCCGAGAGCGGGTGACCGGCGCGGATGGTCCGGGCCAACAGATCGATCGCCTCGGGCAGGCCGGTCTCGAATGCCTCGCTCCGGAGCTTCCGTCTCCGCTTGAGGTAGAAGATGGGGAGGTAGGCCCCGAACGCGGCGCCGAGCACGGCGAGCGGCATGATGGTGGTGGCGAGCAGGATGCCGGTCCCGAGCCCGACTCCGAGGCCCACCGACATCAGAGCCAGCGTCTCGACCCGCCACGGCAAGCCGGCCTGGCGGATCAGGAGCCCCAGGTCACGAAGGCTGGGCGTGAACGCCCCCAGCGAGCGCATCCAGGCGGGTTGCTGTTCCGCGGGACGGCGCAGGAGGCCACCCGATCCGCTCAAGGCCGCCTGGTCCAGAACGGCGAGGCTCTTGAGCTCCTTGACCATCACCTTGCGCCGGCGCGCCTCCTGCACGACCTCGAGCAGGAGGGCGAGGCCCAACGTCCCGAGCACGACCGCGAGGAAGACGAGCCCGGCGGAGACGACGGTGGCCGGAGGCAGACTCACCAGCGACCTCCGCCGGCGGCACGGGTGTTGGTCTCGCCGCGGTTCATGAAGAGCAGCGGGCCAAGGTCGATGCCGTACGCCTTGAGCCGGTCGGTGAACTTCGGCCGGATGCCCGAGGCTCGGAACCGGCCGAGGACCTTCTCGTCCTCGCCGATGCCCATGCGCTCGAACACGAAGATGTCCTGCATCGTGATCACGTCGCCTTCCATGCCCGAGATTTCGGCGATCTGGATCACCTTGCGCGAGCCGTCGCTCAACCGGCTTACCTGAATCACGACCTGCACCGCGCTCGCGATCTGTTGCCGCACCGCCCGCTCCGCCAGGTCGAGGCTCGACATCGAGACCATCGTCTCGATGCGGCTCAGGGCGTCGCGCGGCCCGTTCGCGTGGACCGTGGTGATGGAGCCGTCGTGGCCGGTGTTCATGGCCTGCAGCATGTCGAGTGCCTCGCCACCACGACATTCACCGACGACGATGCGCTCGGGTCGCATGCGCAATGCGTTGATGACGAGTC
>DATBQV010000312.1:0-2392 GCA_036560625.1 Gemmatimonadales bacterium | reverse complement strand
AGCCCTCTGCCAGGCCAAACGATATCGATCTCCCCGCCCCCGCCACGATCGATTCGCCTCACCCCGAACCCTACGACCGCACCCGCCCAAAAACAGTCAGTCTCTGTGCCTCTGTGTCTCTGTGGTGTGGAGTGCTCTGTGCCTCTCTCCGTGCCTCCACGGCCGGCGTTATATTCTCCGCCACGATGCCCGACCCTCGCTCCCTCCTCGAAGACCTCCATCACCGCCAATCACTCGCCGAGCAAGGCGGGGGCGCCGCGCGGATCGCGCAGCAGCACAAGAAGGGCAAGCTCACCGCCCGGGAGCGGCTGGACCTCCTCCTCGATCCGGACAGCTTCGTCGAGCTGGATCGCTTCGTGACCCACCGGGCCAGCGACTTCGGGCTGGCCGAGCAGATCTACCCCGGCGACGGCGTCGTCACCGGCTACGGCCGCATCGACGGGCGCGTGGTCTACGTCTTCTCCCAGGACTTCACCGTCTTCGGCGGCTCGCTGTCCGAGGCGCACGCCGAGAAGATCTGCAAGGTGATGGACCTCGCCGTGCGGAACGGGGCGCCGGTGATCGGGCTGAACGACTCCGGCGGCGCCCGCATCCAGGAAGGCGTCGTGTCTCTCGGCGGCTACGCGGACATCTTCCTCCGGAACACGCTCGCCTCCGGCGTAGTCCCCCAGATCAGCGCGATTCTCGGTCCCTGCGCCGGCGGCGCCGTCTACAGCCCCGCGATCACCGACTTCATCTTCATGGTCCGGGGCGTGAGCTATATGTTCGTCACCGGACCCAACGTTGTCCGCACGGTCACCCACGAGGAAGTCACCTTCGAGCAGCTCGGCGGCGCCGACGTCCACGGCGGGACCTCGGGTGTCTCGCACTTCACCCACGATACCGAGCCCGAGTGCCTTCACGCGATCCGCGAGCTGGTCGGCTTCCTGCCGCCCAACAATCTGGACGAGCCCCCGCTTCGCCCGACGCAGGACCCGGATGACCGCCGGGACGAGGCGCTGCTCGAGGTCGTCCCCGACAGCTCCGCCAAGCCGTACGACATGCACGACGTGATCCGCCGGATCGTGGACGACGGCGGCTTCCTCGAGGTGCACCGCGGCTATGCGGACAACATGCTGGTGGGCTTCGCCCGCTTGGGCGGTCGCCCGGTCGGGATCGTCGCGAATCAGCCGGCCGTGCTCGCCGGCGTGCTGGACATCGCGGCGTCCTCCAAGGCCGCGCGCTTCATCCGATTCTGCGACTGCTTCAATCTGCCGGTCGTGACGTTCGTCGACGTCCCCGGCTTTCTGCCGGGCGTGGGCCAGGAGCACGGCGGCATCATCAAGCACGGCGCCAAGCTGCTCTACTCGTATTGCGAGGCGACGGTCCCCAAGCTCACCGTCATCACGCGCAAGGCCTACGGCGGGGCGTACGACGTGATGAGCTCCAAGCACATCCGCGGCGACGTTAACCTCGCGTGGCCCTCGGCGGAGATCGCCGTGATGGGTCCCAAGGGCGCGGTGGAGATCCTGTTCAAGGACGAAATCGCGGGCGCGGCTGATCCGGCGGCCGCGCTGGCGCAGTTCACCGACGAATACACCGCCAAGTTCGCCAATCCCTACGCGGCGGCCGGGCGGGGGTACGTCGACGACGTAATCGATCCGCGCGACACCCGTCCGCGGCTCATCGACGCGCTGCGCGTCCTGGCCACCAAGCGCGACCGGAACCCGCCCAGGAAGCACGGCAATATCCCGCTGTGAAGTCGGTGCTGATCGCCAACCGCGGCGAGATCGCACTCCGCATCGTCCGCGCGTGCCACGAAGAGGGACTCGAAGCGATCGCGGTCCACTCCGCCGCCGACCGCACCGCGTCGTACGTCCGCGCCGCCGACCGTGCCGTCCCGATCGGGCCGGCCCCCGCCGCCGAGAGCTATCTCGTCATCGATCGGCTCCTCGAGGCCGCCGCCGTGACCGGCGCCGATGCGGTGCATCCCGGCTACGGATTTCTGGCGGAACGCGCCGCGTTCGCGGAGGCGGTCGAGCGCGCGGGACTCGTGTGGATCGGCCCGCCGCCGGCCGCCATCCGTGCCATGGGCGACAAGACCGAGGCCCGGCGCCGCATGGCGGCCGCGGGCGTGCCCATCGTTCCCGGGGCGAGCGCGCCGGTTACCGACCCCGCGGTCGCGCTCGCGCTCGCGTGCGAGATCGGTTTCCCCGTGATGGTGAAGGCCGCGGCCGGCGGGGGCGGGAAGGGGATGCGGGTGGTCAGGGTCGAGGCCGAGCTGGCGGGCGCCCTCGCGGCGGCGGCCTCCGAAGCGCGGAAGGCGTTCGGCGATGCGGCGGTCTACCTGGAGAAGTTCATCGTGGCGCCGCGTCACGTGGAGATCCAGATTCTCGCCGATCACGAGCGCACG
>DATBQV010000311.1:0-6987 GCA_036560625.1 Gemmatimonadales bacterium | reverse complement strand
GACGTGTTGAACCGGTTCCTCGGGCGCGCCCTCGGTCGGCTCCGGCTCGGCGTCGAGGGCGACGCCTGCTCCTGGGTCTTCGTGGACGAGGGGGACGAGCTGGATCGGGTGCTCTGGCCGGTTGCGTGGTCGACCGCGAGCCTGCTCACGTCCGACGACGCGCTCCTGGTCCGGCAGTGCGCGTCCGAGCGCTGTGGCTGGTTGTTCGTGGATCGCAGCCGCAATCGTTCCCGGCGCTGGTGCGACATGAAGTCGTGCGGGAACTCGGCGAAAGCGCGGCGGCACTACGCCCGGAAGGGCCGGCGCGATCCGGCGGCTTAGAGCAGCTTCCGCGCCGCGGCCCGGAAGCGCCCCGGGTCGAGCATTCGCGAGACCGAGAGCCCCGGCACCTGCATCGACCCGTCCCGCCCCATCACCAGCTTGATCACGTCGACGTTCCGCCCGTACCAGCGAGTACTCGGCTCCAGATCCGAGGGATAGACGAAGCCCGGCAGCGCCGCCACGGCGAGATCCGCCTGGCTTCCGATGCCCGACTCGGGCACGGTCCCGGCCCAGAATGCCGCGCCGTAGCGCATGCCCTCCCGGTACACGGCGATCGCCTCCGTGAGCCCGCCTACCCGGTGCACCTTGAGATTCCAGACCTTCGGGCCATTGAGCTCCGCCACCTGGCGCGCCCAGACCGCGTCGTGCAGGGTCTCGTCCAGACACACCGGAGTCTTGAGCACCAGGCTCAGGCGCGCGTGCCCGAGCAGCTCGTCCGGCGCGAGCGGCTGCTCGATGTAGAGCAGCTCAGCCGCATCGAGCCCGCGAAGGCTCGCTTCGTGCTCGGGCCACGCATACGCGCCGTTCGCGTCCACGGTGAGCGGGATGCCGGTGCCGGCGAGTGCGCCTCGCAGCGCACGCACCGGCGCGTCATCCCAGCCGGGCGCGACCTTGATCTTCACCCGCCGATATCCCTCGCCGAGCGCGTCGGTCACCCACCGCGCGAGCGTGGCCGGCTGCCGGTCTTCCGGAATCCCCAACGCCACACCGCAGGCGATCGTGGCGGCGGGTGTGACGCCCAGCCGTTCCGCCACGAGCGCGGCCAGGCCGGTCCCCTGCCGTGCGGCCGCCAGGTCCCACGCCGCGGTCTCCAGTCCGGCGCGCGCGAACCGGTTACCCCTGACGCCGGGACGGAGCGCGGCGTCGACGTCCTCCGGGCGCTCGAACTCGCGACCGATGACCCGGGGAATCAGCACCCGCTCGAGCATATCGCGCGCGCTCGTAAGTGTCTCCTCGCCGTAGAACGGCAGCTCGAAGGGCGGAGACTCGCCGTAGCCGGTGTGGCCGTCGCCGTCGTGCAGAACGACGATCAGCGAGCGCCGCTCGCGGATGACGCCGCCCGAGATGCCGAACGGCTCCCGGAGCGGGAGCGTCAGCTCGTAGAGCTCGACCCGGTCGATGCGCATGGGATATCGAGAAAGTGAAGCTCGCCGCCCCGGCGGTGCAGCGCGCCCTCGGCCTCCAGCTCCAGCATCACCGCGACCAGCCCATCGGTGGGATGAAACACCAGCGCGTGCAGCGCGCGCTGACTGCGGGAGCCCACGGCCGCGGGATACTCGCCCAGCGGCAGCTGGAAGCAGGTGTGCAGCTGGACGCTCTCGCATCCGCGCCGAGCGTAGTCGAGGATGACTCGGCCCGAGCAGATGTTCCCGGTGCCCGAGAGGCCCGGGCGCGGGACACCGCGAGCCGCGGCGAGATCGAGCACGCGGAGATTCCGGTCGCTCAGCTCCCAGCCACCGTAGGCCACTTCGCGGCCTGCATCGAAGAGGCGATTGAACACGGTGACGCCGTCCGCGTCGCGCGCGGCCGCGAGCATCTCCACCTGGAAGTCATCGTCGAAGCGGGCGTTCATCAGCTTGAGCTGGACCCGGGCCCCATACCGCGCCGAGCGACGAATCCGCCCGGGCACCTCGGCGATCCACCGCAGGACCCGGGCACGCTCGTCCGCGAGAGGATCGCCGGCCAGGGTTGGGGAGAAGTCCTTTTCCAGCGGCAGCTCGCCCGGTCCCCAGACGCGCGCAAGCTCCGCGGTGGTGTGGCTGTATTCCTCGTCCGAGAACGGCTCGCCCAGGCGGGGGAGATGATATTTCACCGACGGCACCGCGAGCATGCCTCCGGCCCCGGCGCGGGTGAGGTCGCTCGCGGTGCGCACCAGAGCCCGATAGTCCTCGAAGCTCCGGTCCCAGCCCCTGCCCTTCCAGGTGACGGTCCAGCCCTCGCGAGCGCCGGCCTTGCGGCGCTCGACCGTCATGCGCGTCTCGTGCACCGCCCACGCCGCCATCGACCGGTCGCCGCCCGCCGTCTGGGCGATCACCGTCTTGAGGACGACGAACGCGACGCCCGCGTCACGATCGGCCTCGAGCTGTTCGGCGTTGAGCGAGAGCTGACCCGAGCCCTTGCCGATCGGATGCGGGAGCGGATAGCCGAGATACCGCGCGCTCAGGTCGATGGCGTAGACCTCGCGCACGTGCGCCGGGAAATCGCGGGGGAGCCCGCGCCGAAACCGCTCGAAGTCAGCCGCGAGCCGCGCGTGCACGTCGCACCGCCGCCGTTACCGCGTCCCGCTCCGTGTCGGGGAGCGGGGGTCCCCAGGGATCATCGCAGGCTTCGGGCGAGAACGCCCCATCGGCGGCGGCGGCCCAAAGCATGCGCCGCACATAGCCTTCCATCGGGGGCCGGAACGTCGCACGCGCGAAATCGTCGCACGTCGCCGCGAGCCGCACGACGCGGGGCCAGTCGCCCTCACGCCGGGCGCGCAGCAAGTCGACCTGAAGGTCGGTGAGCGCCGCTCCCAGGCCGACGAGAGCCGCGTCCGCGCCCAGGAGCAGGGAGTAGCCGAGAAACCGGTCCTCGCCGGTAACGAGCAGCTTGCCGGGGACGTCCCGGACGACGGCGGCGATCTCCTGGAACGTCATGACCGAGTCGAGCGTGGCGACCTTGATGCCGAGCACACCGGGAAGCGCCAGCAGCTCGCGCAAGGTGCTCATGGGCCAGGCGACGCCGCCGGCGGCCTCGTACAGATAGAAGAGCAGCACGGGAAGCTCCCGTGCGAGTCGCTCGTGGTACGCGACCGGGTTCTCCCGCGGCGGAAATACCAGGATGGCATCGGCGCCGCCCTCACGCGCCTCGATCGCGCTCGCTTCGTCCCACGCGCCGGCCACGATCACGCGATCGGCCATGGCGCCGCGCCATACCGCGAGCACGCGACGCCGGTCCGCCGGGGAGAGATGCCGTCCCCGTCCCGTGTGTACCCCGACGGCGACGCCGGCGACCGGCCACCTCGCCATCCACTCCGCGTAGCCGGCGAGCGCGCGGTCGTCCGGCCTGCCATCGCGGCAGGGGACGGGCACCGCGGGGATGAGCCCGTGACGGAGCCGGTCCGTCAGGCGGCTCACCAGGCCATCCCGCGATGCTGCTCCCGGAGAAAGCGCTGCTCCTCGATCATGGTCTTGAGCGGCACGCCGGCGTCGAGCCGGGCCGCGACCTCCTTCCCCACGATTCGCAGCACGCTGCCGGTGACGATGACGGGATCGGTCCGCTTGAAGCGGACCTGGCCGAGGATCTCGGCGCCGACGTCCATCTTCGCGTCATCGCCCAGGCGAAAGCGCACCCCGCGCTCCGAGAGATCGATGACCTCGTAGGCGTGGCCGTCGATCACGATCCGCGGGCGGGCGGCCGTCGGATACTGAATCCGGTAGTGCTCGCGCTCCGAGGGGAAGGTCACCGTCCCTCCGCGCTCCGCGCGTTGTGCTGCTCGATGAGCGCGCGCTGATCGGCGGCCAGATTGAGCAGATCGAGCTTGGCCAGACTTGTCTCGGGCAGGCGGAGCGGCTGGCCGGTGCCGAAGACGAACCGGTCCAGGCCCACCGTGGCCAGCAACGTGGCGAGGTGGTCCTCGGGTGGCCCCCAGATCCAGGAGATGTCCCACCAGATACGGGCGGATTCCACCCGGGTGGAGCCGAAGTGCACTTCCTCCACAAACGACCGGTCGGCGTGGGTGACGAGCAGGCGCACGGCCGGGTGTGATCGCAGGAGCGCGCGCACAGCCGCCGCGGGCAGCTCCGGGGCGCGGTCGTGCGGGTGACGCTGGCGCCCGTCTTCGAGACGGACGGCAAGCATGAGCAGCTTCCCCGCCTCACCGCACGCGCCCGCAAGCCGGCGCATGGCGGGGCCCGCCGGATCGACGACGTAGAACGTGGGATCGCAACGCACCGCGGGGGTGCCGGCGGCCACGGCCGCGGCGAGGGAGCGCTCCCAGCCGACGAGCCCCGGATGCACCGCGGGGACCGGGCGGAGCCTCTGCTCCCGGCGCGCGGTTTCGTACAGCCATGCGTTGCCCTCGGCGGGGTCGCGCCAGAACAGGCCGGGCAGATGCGTGGCCCACCCGACATCCACGCCCACACGGTCCATCGCGCGCACGACCGCATCGGGAGAGGTGCCCGGCACCCGCCGGAACGGGTATGCGCCGAGGAACACGTTGACGTCGATGCGCATCAGGCGGATGGGAAGGCGCCTGCGGGGAAAATCGCGGCGGCGTTGCGCCACTGCACCCGCTCGAGATCGGCCGGCGCGAGCAAATGGTCGAGATACCGGAGCTTGGCCCAGCCGGTGTCGATCGTGAGATCACAGCCCCAGAGCAACCGGCCGATGCCGACGGCGTCGAGACAGGCCTCCAGCATCCCGCCGTCCACGCCGCTCCCCGAGAGGTCCACGAAGATGTTCGGCAGGTCACGCACGGCGTGCAGCGAGTGGATCCAGTCGCCGCCTCCGCCGATGTGCGCGAGAATGAAGCTCACCGTCCCGTGCCGGGCGGCCAGGCGGCCCAGCTCCACGGCGTCGGACGCCTCCTGCCCCGCCACGTCCCCGCGACGCCCCTGCCAGATGTGATGCAGGATCGGCACGCCGTGCTCTCGCGCGAGCGCGGCGACCGGATCGAGCAGCGGATCGTCCGCGCGCCGGCTCGCGGCCAGCTTGATCCCGATGAACCCGGCCGCCAGCCAACGACGGATCTCCGCCTCGGCGTGCCCGGGGAAGTTGGGGTTCACGGTGACGTACCCGCGCACACGCCCGGGGTGTTCGCGGCCGAGCGCCGCCAGCGATTCGTTGGCGTGAGTGAGATCGGACGGCGAGGGGAAGTACGTGGGAGAGGTCCGTCCCCACGTGCCGAGAATCGATGCGATGTGACAGGTGATGCCCACGCATTCGCCCGCCGCGAGCCGGCTGGCGTTGCGCTCGCGCCAGTCGGACCGGGGCGAGCGCTCAGTATAGAAATGCGCGTGGACGTCGATCAGCATCGCCGGAAGATACGTCAGCCGGTCCGGTCGGCGAGGACCTCGCCCAGCACGCCGAGCGTGCGGTCCACGACCGCGGCGTCGTGGGCGGCGGACACGAAGTTGTAGGCGGAGCGCTTGAAGAGCACGCCGCGGTCGGCGGCCCCGCGGGCGAGGGCGCGCGAGGCCGCCTCGTCCGGGAACTGGAGAAAGCACATCTCCGGCACCCCGGCGACACCGGCGATCCGGTCCGGGTGGCGCCGGGCCAGCAGCTCGAGGCCATGGAGCAGGCGGCTGCCGAGCACGTGCAGGCGGGCGGGCACGTCCTCCCGCTGGATCGCGCCCAACGTCGCGCGGGCCGCGGCGAGTGAGACCAGCTCCGTGGCGAGCGTAGAGGAGATCCACGTGCGACTGACGCCGGCCATCACCTCTCGACGCCCGCCGACCGCGGCCAGCGGAAAGCCGTTGGCGATCGCCTTGCCCAGGACCACCAGGTCCGGCCGCAAGCCGTAGCGCTGGGTCCCGCCGCCCACCGCGATCCGGCAAACGGTCTTGATCTCGTCCACGATCAGGAGCGCGCCGTAGCGCTCGGTTTCCGCGCGCACGAGCGCCAGCCACTCCGCGGACGGCTCGCGCACGACGATGGGCTCGAGAATGACGCAGGCGAGGCGGTCCGCGGCCTGGGCGAGGAGGCGGCGGGTGCCGTCGACGTCGTTGAACGGCAGCTCGCTGAACAGCGCCCGAGTGGACGCCGGAACTCCTGCGCTGCCCTCACACCAGTCGAGCCACCCGTGATAGCCGCAGCCGAGCACCAGCTCGCGTGCGGTCGCGACGCGCGCCAGGCGCACGGCGGCGGCGCAGGCCTCCGCGCCGGACTTGAGGAACCGCACCTGCTCGATCCAGGGCATCAGCCGCCGGAGATCCGCCGCGAGCTCTTCCTCGAGCGCCGGAGCAAGCGGGCCCACGACCCCCGCGTTGACGGCTTCGATCGCCGCCCGGGCGACGTCGGCGTGGCCGTAGCCAAGCGCCACGGCGCCCAGGCCCATGAGGTAGTCGACGTATTCGCGTCCCGCCGCGTCCCAGACGCGGCAACCCCGGGCGCGAACCATGCGCGCGGGCGGCGCCCAGTGGTCGTCGAGCGAGCCGAAGAGGGCCTCGGGACGCTTGCTGCCGGTTGACGTGTACCCGGCGACCGGATCGTCGCTCACACGAGCTCCAGGTCGCCGAAGCGCGCGGGGTCCTGCCGATCGCCGCGCAGCCATACCCAGCCGCCGCCGCCGCTCCAGACCAGCTGCCCCGCGCGCCGCTCGCGATCGGGCACCATCTCATTGACCAGCAGATCGAACCCGACGCGATCGCCGCCCTGGCGCGTGCCCCAGTCGGGAATCCGGAGCGCAAGCGTGATGAGATAGCCCGTGTCCGTGGCCGACCACGCACCGGTCACCATCGCCGGAGCGCCGGCGAAGCCGGCCACCGCGCCAACGCGGAGCGCGTCGCCGTCCGGATCGGGAACGACCAGAAAACCGTACGGCGCGGCGTCCGCCTCGAGCCGGAGAAAGATCTCGAGCCCGTCCGAGTGGATGTCGTCGGGCTCGTTGTCCAGGAGGAGCGGTGGCGCGCCGGCGGCCCGAAGCACGACTTCGGGCTTCGTCACGTCGACGGCGAGGTAGAGCGC
>DATBQV010000310.1:0-1908 GCA_036560625.1 Gemmatimonadales bacterium | reverse complement strand
TGGGAGGGGATACCCTATCTCCAGAAGCCGTTCACCCCGGGGGTGCTGATCCGACGAGTGCGCGAGATGCTGGACGCGTCCCGCCGGATGTGACGCCGCCGGTTGAGCGACCTTGGGGGCACACCGTGTCCCGGGCGTTCCACGCGCGCGATAAGTGGCGCCGGCGCGCGGTGCCCTGCTTCGAGAGCCCCGAGTACGTCGCTAGCTGCCGCTGCTATCGGCGCGGCCTCGGGCCTGCGACCCTGTCCCGCTTTGTGGTCGCCACCCTGCCGGCGACGTCGGAGCCGCTGGACGCCCCCATATCGCCCAGATGCTGTACTGAGACGACCTCGGCATCCGCCGCGCTCACCTGAAGCTCCTCGAGCCCGTCCCTCCCCGGCACCGAAATGTCATAGATGTATACCAGCAGTCCGCGCTCGAGCTTGAGCTCGCTCGCCTCGACCGCGCCGCGGGGTACGCGGGCCAGGGCGACCGTGCGGGCGGAGTCCTGAGTGATTTTCGTCCGGAGGTGCCCTTCGGGCCCCGGGCGCTCTTGGGCATGTGCGCCGGCGGAGACGAGGAGCAGCGCGGCGATGACTATCGGACAACAACGCGTCATGCACATCCCCGACCTCCTTATGATGTGGCCACGGCGAGGGGACCCGTGAGCGCAATCGTCACCGGCGTGCCCGCCGGCACGACAACGTCCCGGCTCGCGGTCTGGACCGCCACGGCTGTGCCGCCCGCGGCGCCCACGGCGCCGCCGATCACCGCGCCCTTCGTATCGCCGCCGAGCACGCGCCCGAGCACGGCACCGACGGCCGTCCCCACGCCGACCTTCTCGACCTCCCCCGCGGACACGCCGCGCCCGCGAAGCTGATGGTGCAGCCGGGTCACGTCCGCGCTCACTGGATACATGCGGCCGTTGATCATGAGACCGTTGACGCGCAGGGCGAGCTGGCCGTCCGCTTGGCTCTTGGATGTTGCGGGCCGGAGCTCAGTGATCGTCATCTCCACCGTCGAGCCGGCGGGAATGACAACGCGACCGCCGGCATCGCGGACGTCAGTCGTCACCCGCGCCGTGACGGTCTCCCCCACCTGGTCATGGCGGGAGTGAATCGTCTCGCGCATGATCGCCGGAATGGTGGCGCCTGGAGCGAGGCTCCGGGACGCCGGCAGAGGCCCGATCCCCCGCTCATCGGGACGGCGCGGCGAGGCCGGGTTGTCGTTCAGCGTGGTCGAGCTGTCCGTCGGAGCCAATCTGAGATCGCGCGAGCCACTATCGGCCGACGTGAGCAGCGTCTCGTGCTTGCCGGAACACGCCGGCACAACCGTCAGAACCGCGAGAACTGCGAGAACCGCGAGAACCGCGAAGGTTCGTACTGTTGAGCGCATAGGATGACCTCCAGGGCGGCCCGCCAGCTGCCGAGCCGGTGATCTTGGTCACACCGCCGCCTGCATTGGGAGCGTAATGCGTGTGGCCCGAGGCCGACCGTGCTCGGACGCACCGGGCGCTGGTGCCCCACCGCACTGTCACCGCCAACCACTTGTCCTCAAGGGGCTTGAACGACGGGCTCAGATGGCGAGTCGAAGACAGAAGCGGTTCATCTGGCCAACGGACGCTCCTAGTCCAGGCGGAAGCGAGCCCTGGTCGTGCCGCTCTCTAGGGAAGGGCCAGCCGCTCCTGAGCTAGCACAGTAGCTTTCTACAAAGCTCAGAGAGCGATGTGCGGAAAACACGCTCGTTCTGACCCTTTCCCTGCTCGTGGGGCTCGGGGTGTGGTACTTGGTCGCGCCTCCCGCCGCACCACCGAGCGACGCCGCAAAGCGCCAGACAACCCGCTCTGGGGTTGCCCCGAGCAGAGCTTCACCACCCCAGCCGGGATAGCCCCCACTCGGAAACCCGGGTCATCGCGCTCACTAGTCGGAT
>DATBQV010000309.1:0-2094 GCA_036560625.1 Gemmatimonadales bacterium | reverse complement strand
GCCGGCGCCCCGCGAAGCGGGGCGAGCGGGGCGAGGCCGCCACGCGGCCGCAGCCCAACCCGCGACCCATGACACCACCTCCACATATGAGAAGCGGGCCAGCCCGAAGGGGCTAACCCGTTGCTCTGACTGACCTAAGTTGTTGCCCTGCCATCATCGGGACGGCGGGATTTGAACCCGCGACCCCCTGAACCCCATTCAGGTGCGCTACCGGGCTGCGCTACGTCCCGTCACCCCGGGCCGAAGCCCCGGGAGGCGGTAACCTAGCCCGCTCCTCCCCCGCTGCCAAGCCCCGCGGCTGCTCCAGCCATCACTATATTATCTGACTGCCACGCGGGCCTCCCGCATCGCCCCATTTCCGAGGCGCTTCCCCGATGAGCGATCCGCTTGCGGCCCTCGCCGCAGCCCTGCAGGACCGTTATACCCTCGACCGCCAGGCCGGCGAGGGGGGGATGGCCACGGTCTACCAGGCGACCGACCTGAAGCACCACCGCCGGGTGGCGCTCAAGGTCCTGAAGCCGGAGCTGGCCGCGACGATCGGCGCCGATCGCTTCCTGCGGGAGATCGAGCTCGCCGCCGGCTTGCAGCACCCCCATATCGTCCCGGTCTACGACTCTGGCGCCGCGGCGGGGGCACTCTATTACGTGATGCCCTTCGTCGAGGGCGAATCGCTGCGCGACCGGCTGGAGCGGGACGGACGCTTGCCCCTCGAAGAGGCGGTGCGACTGACCCGTGAGGCCGCGAGCGCGCTCACCTACGCCCACCAGCAGGGGATCGTCCACCGCGACATCAAGCCGGAGAACATCCTCCTCTCCGGCGGCCACGCCGTGGTCGCCGATTTCGGCATCGCCCGCGCGGCGGAGCCGAACCGGCCCCTCACTCCCTCCCGCCAGAAGCTCACCGGCGTCGGCCTGGCGATCGGCACCCCCGCCTACATGAGCCCGGAGCAGGCGACCGCGAGCGACGACGTCGACGCCCGCGCCGATGAGTACAGCCTCGCCTGCGTCTTCTACGAAATGGTGACCGGTGAGCAGCCCTTCACCGGACCCACCCTGCAATCGGTGATCTCCCGCAGCATTACCGGGCCCCGGCCCCGAATCGCGGCGCTGCGTCCTGACCTGGCCCCGTCGTCGGTGGTGGCCGCGGTGGATGTGGTGACCCAACGGGCCCTCTCGGCCGAAGCGGCGGACCGCTATTCCGCCGTCGCCGACTTCGCCGCCGCGCTCAGCCGAGCGGCGGCGGTCCAGGCGGCACTCCCACGCTGGATCTGGTTCGCCGCGGCGGCGCTTCTCATCGTGGTGGGCGGCGGCTCCTGGCTGGCCGGCCGGAGTCGGCCCACGGTGCGTCCCGGCGCCGAACGGATCGCCGTGCTCCCCTTCGCGGTAACGGGAGGGGGTGACCAGCTTCTGGGCGAAGGGATGGTCGACCTCCTCTCGACCAACCTGAACGCCGTCGGCGGGATCCGCACGGTGGACCCACGCGCCGTGCTCTTCCAAGTGAAGAAACTGGGCGGGCCCCTCGCGGTCGACCTCGACGGCGCCCTCGCGGTCGCGAAGACCCTCGACGCGGGTGCGGTGCTCCTCGGCAGCGTGGTGAACGCGGGACCCCAGGTGCGGCTGTCGGCGCAGCTCTACGATCGCAACGGCGCGCCGCTCGGCCAGGCCGCTCAGGTCAACGGCCCGGGCGACAGCGTGCTGTCGCTGGTGGACAGCCTGAGCATCCGCCTGGTCCGCGACATCTGGCTCTCCCACGAGCCGATCCCCTCGATCCGGGTCAGCGCCCTCACGACCGGCTCCATCGCCGCGATGCGCGACTATCTCGCGGGCGAACAGTTCTATCGCCGCTCGCAGTGGGACTCGGCCCAGGCCGCCTTTACCCGTGCGGTCAACGCCGATTCGACCTTCGCGCTGGCGCAGTACCGCCTCGCGATGACCTACGGCTGGACCGGCGGCTTCGGCCAACCGCAGGCGGATACCGCCATCGCCATCGCGCAGCGCTACGCCGGCCGTCTGCCGCGGCGGGAACAGGTGCTGCTGTCCGCGTACCATCTCTTCGAGCAGCGCGACGATCGCGCGGCCGACACCCTGGAGGCGT
>DATBQV010000308.1:0-4858 GCA_036560625.1 Gemmatimonadales bacterium | reverse complement strand
TGACGTCGCGCGCATTGCGCGAGGTGAGCTGGTTGCCGATAGCGGCGGGCACCAAAAGGTCGCAGTCGACGCCCAGCAGCTCCTGGTTGCCGATCTCTTGCGCCCCCGGAAAACCCTTCAGGGTCTTCTCGCGCGTGCGGTATTCGAGCACTCGCTTGATGGAGAGGCCGAGCGGGTTGTAGATGCCTCCGTAATCCTCCGATACCGCAACCACCGTGCAGCCTGACTCCTCGAGCAGCTTGGCGCTGATGCTGCCGACGTTGCCGAACCCCTGCACCGCGACCCGCGTTTGATGGGGCAGGCGGTTCAGGTGTTCCAGCGCCGCCATCGCGCAGATCGTCACGCCCCGACCCGTGGCCTCGATGCGTCCGAGCGATCCGCCGATCTCGATCGGTTTGCCGGTCACTGAAGCCGGGACGGAGTAGCCGAGGTGCATCGAAAGCGTGTCCATGATCCAGGCCATCGTCTGGCCATCCGTGTTGACGTCGGGAGCCGGGATGTCGCGGTCGGCGCCGATGAGAATCGAGATCTCGGTCGCGAACCGGCGCGTCATGTGCTCGAGCTCGTTGAGGGAGAGCTCTTTCGGGTTGACGATGATTCCGCCCTTGGCGCCTCCGAAGGGGATGTTGACCACAGCGCATTTCCACGTCATCCACATGGAGAGCGCCTTCACCTCGTTCAGCGACACGTCCGGGTGGTAGCGGATGCCGCCTTTGGCCGGGCCGCGATTGATGTTGTGCTGCACCCGGTAGCCCGTGAACATGCGCATGTGACCGCTGTCCATCTTCACGGGGAAGTTGCACGTGAACTCGCGCTGGACCTCGCGCAAGACCTCGCGCAGCCATGGTTCGAGCCCGATGATCTCGGCCGCCTCGTCGAACTGCGACTGGGCAGTCCGCCATTCATCCGCCTCGACGGCGGGCTTCAGCTGGGTCGCACTCACATCAACACAGATGATCGCGGATATTCCGCGGAAGGGTCACAAATTACGTTGATGCAGGCGGGCAGGCCGGATTTGAACGCGCGTTCGAGGGCCGGCCTGATCTCCTCCGGCCGGTCAACCATCTCCCCGTAACCGCCGAGCGCCTCGACCACCTTGTCGTAGCGGGTCCGGTCTCCGAGGTCGGCGGCGATGCTCACGCCGAGCATGCTGAGCATCGGGTGCTTCTCCAGCGCCCAGATACCGTTGTTGCCGACAACGCAGACGACCGGGATGTTGTGGCGGACCATCGTGTCGAACTCCATCGCCGAGAAGCCGAATGCCCCGTCGCCCGACAGCAGCACCACCTGGCGGTCGGGGTGCGCGAGCTTGGCCGCCATCGCGTAACCAGGTCCCGAGCCAAGAGCCCCGAACGGTCCGGGGTCGATCCACAGCCCTGGCCTGGCGCGCTCGATGAGGCGCCCCGCGAACGAGATGAAGTCACCCCCATCGCCGACCAGGATCGCGTCCGCGTCACTGAAGCGGTCGACCTCGGCGATGAGGCGTGCCGGGTGCACCGGCGACGAATCGGACCTCGTCATGACCTCGTCACGGCGGCGGGACGCGGCATCGGCTTCGCGAAGCTTCTCGAGCCAGGCGGCACGTTCGGGCGCGCCGCGGACGGCAGCGACCAGCGCGGCCAGCGCGGCCTTGACGTCTCCATAGATCGCGACCTTCCCCGGCCGTGGCTTGCGGTACGCGTCCGCGTCGATGTAGATCAGACGAGCCTCCTCCGCGAAGACCGGCGGCTGACCATAGTTCAGCCGGAAGTCGAGCAGCGCTCCGATCACCACGATTAGGTCCGCCTCGCCGAGTGCGGGCCCACGCGCGCGCTGGACGAAGAGCGGATGGCCGGGCGGAAGCATTCCGCGGGCCATCCCATTGACAGTCAGCGGCAGGTGGGCCGTCTCGACCAGGTCCTTCAATTCGCCTTCGGCATGAGCCCACCAAACGGTGCCTCCGGCGATCACGGCCGGGCGCTCCGCTTGGTGAATCAACCGAGCGGCTTGCTCGATCAGGGCCGGGTCGGGCGACGGGCCGAGATCGGCGGTCAGATGCTCGGTGGCTTCGGGCACGTCGGCCGCTCCCAACATGAAGGTGTCGAGAGGGACGTCCATGAAAGTCGGGCCGGTGCGCCGGCTCAGCGCGGTGCGCATGCACTCCGCGGCAACGCCGTATGCCTCTTCGGCGGACTCGAGCGTGACGGCCTTCTTGGTCAGGCTGCGCACGACCTCGACGTGGTCCATCTCCTGCAGCGAGCCCATGCCCCATCGGGCGGCCGGCGCCCTGCCGCCGATCACGAAGATCGGGCTGTCGCCGGACTGTGCCTGCGCGAGCGCCGTGGCGGCGTTGGTGACGCCGGGGCCTGCGGTGACGGCGGCGACACCGACCTGGCGCGTCACCTTTGCCCAACCCTCGGCGGCGAAGGCGGCCGACTGCTCGTGTCGCACGTCGATGATCCGGATCCCGTGCTCCGTGGCGCCGGTCAGGATCGGCCAGATGTGACCGCCGTTCAGCGTGAACAGGTGGCTGACGCCCGCGCGTTTCAGCGCGAGAGCAACCAGCTCTCCCGTGTTGGCCGAATCCACCTAGTGGGCCACGGCGAAAGGCATCGCCGGGGTGTTGAATGCGGCTTCGGGCGCTCCCTCGCGACCGATCACGATCACCCCGCCCGAAGCTTTGAGCGACGCCTGGAGCAGCTTGACCGCGCCATGCGCCACTTCCTCGGCGGACATCCCGTGCTGGAGCTCGACGACCATCAACCTGGCCAGCCCGAGGCGGATGAACGCTTCTCCCTGGCCGGTGCCGCAGACGGCGCCGAAACGATCGTCGGCATATATGCCGGCGCCGGGAATCGGCGAATCGCCGATCCGACCGGGCAGCTTGCCGGTGATGCCGCCGGTGGAAACCGCGACGGCCAGCCGCCCATCCGCGTCCCGCGCCACCGCGCCGACGGTGTCGGCGCCGTGCAGGAGCTCCTGACGCTTGCGATCCGTGATGAAGATCGATGGGTCGGCCATCTCGACCCCGTGCTCACGCGCAAAGCGTGACGCACCCTCGCCGGCCAGAAGGACGTGCCGGCCGTCACGCATGATTTCGAAGGCAAGGTCGACCGGATGGCGCACATCCTTGAGACCGGCCGCGCCCCCCGCTCGCAGCTCGGATCCCTCCATCACGCCGGCGTCGAGCTCAACGACCCCATCGAGGTTGAGGCAAGCGCCGATGCCGGCGTTGAGGAGCGGCTCGTCCTCCATCAAACGAACCGCGGCCAGGACCGCGTCCACGGCTCCGGCGCCTATCTCACTCCAACCGGCGTCGCGCGCCCGCTCGACGGCAGCCTGCCTGAGCCCACGCTCGCGTTCGGGGATGGGGCCGGCTCCGCCGTGGACGATGAGCGCCGGCCGGGCCGAGGTTATTCCGCCTGGTGGCGAGGCCAGCCTTCGCGGCGCTCGAGCATGCGGCGCTCCGCGATCCGGCGGTCGAACGGCCAGACTCCGCGCCGGCCCGCCGCGGCTCGCACCGGGTCGCGCCGTTCCGAGTACCGCCGCTCTACCCACGCACGCCTGTCGCCGTTGCGGCGCTCAGGGCCGCGAGGCACCAAAACATCACTCACAACCGCCACTCCTTCCTGCACGACACCCACTCTCCTTCCTTTCTTGCGACGATGGAGCGTAACTATCGCACGGGACGATCGAGTGCGCCTAGCTTTTCGTCAATTCTTCGCTCCGACCGCCGCCGCTCAAGCTCGTCGCCAGGGCCCAGGTCGACAAAGGCGGCGTAGCCGGCTAGCCGCGGATGGACCTCGGTGACCCGGCGGAACATCTCCTGCGCCACCCACCTGTAGTCGGGGTGGCCCTGGGGGGTGGTCCGCAGCTCACACAGGTGGTACACCTCGCGCAGGTTCGCGCGGAAGTACCAGCGGACGCGAAAGGCGAGCGGAACGATGTACTGGGCCAGCGCCGGGCCAGCGTCGCGTTCGAGGGTCCGATGGGCCGCGGCGGCGCCCTCGACGGCTTCACGGAAACGATCAGCCAGGCCGAGGTCGGCCAGGCCGGGCGGCAGGTCGTATCCGAGGGATGTGCCCAGCGGCTGCCGGTCCTGCGTGAGCATGCGGTGGCGGTGCAGGTCGCGGTACGCGCCGAAGTTGGCGACGATCTCGAACGTGTACTCCGCGTGCTCGAGCGCCCGCGGCACCCGCTGGCGTCGGTTGGCACGATCGCCCAGCAGGGCCTCCAGGACCTGCGCAGGGTCGGCCGAGCTGTCCTCGAGGCTGCGGTTGGAGTAAGGGAAGAGGGCAGCCGCCACGACCTTGCGTTCCGCGTCCGGGTCGAACTCGACAAGCCTGACGCTCGGCCCGGTCACAGGTCCCGTCCCGCCCATCTGCGCAATCGCCGCGGTCGCCTCTCGAATCCTCGCCATCCGCTCGGCAGACGGGCGCCCATACCGATCGTCCAGAGCTCTCTTGACGAAGGCGGGGATGACCAGCGCCAGCTCCCGGTGCAGGTCGGTCGCAACACGCCGGCACTCGGGCAGCTCATGGGCCGCCAACTTGGTGATCAGGTACTCGAAGGCGCGTCCGTTGCCGAACAGGCCCAGGTTGGTCAGCGCGCCGGCCGGGAGCAACCCTCGAAGGAGGTCGAGCGCCTTGGCCCGGGTCGCAGACTTCCACGCCCGGTCGGTTTCGCCCGCCTCGAGCGGATAGCGCATCCGTATCGCCCCGGTGACCGGCTCCACCAAGCCGCTGTAGACCGCGAACAGCGCGTCCGCCGCGGGCTCGTACTCGGGATGGGCCAGCTCCGGCCCGCGGTAGAAGAGGTAGCGGCCGTCAGGTCCAGGACGATCGAACCGGACGTAGCGCGTCGACTTCTCCAGCGGCGA
>DATBQV010000307.1:0-2535 GCA_036560625.1 Gemmatimonadales bacterium | reverse complement strand
CGCAGGCGACCGTCAAGCTCCGTGTCGGCGAGGAGATCATGCACACCGCCGCCGAGGGAGCGGGCCCGGTGAACGCGCTGGACAAGGCCTTGCGGAAGGCCTTGGTGCCGCACTATCCGGAGCTGGACGACGTCCGACTGGTGGACTACAAGGTACGCATCGTCGACGAGCATCTGGGCACCGCCGCGCGCCCTCGCGTCATCGTCGAATCGGCCAGGGGCACCGAGCGATGGAGCACGGTCGGCTGCTCCGAGAACATCATCGAGGCCAGTTGGCTGGCGCTCTGGGACAGCCTCGAGCTGCCGCTGCTCAGGAACGGCGCGTCGGCGCCAGTACCAGTGCCGACTCGGCGGGGATGAGCTTCCCCTCCCGGGCGCCGGCGGGCGTGCCTCCGCCGCCATAGCGCGGGTCCTCCGACGACCACACCAACGTCCACGCTGCGCCGCCCGGCGGAGCGAGCAGGCCGTCCTCGGCATCCTCCAACCTGAGCTCCGCTCCGAGATTGAGCAGCAGCACCCGCGCGAGGCCATCCGGCCTCGCGAAGCGGAGCACGAGCGCTCCGGAGCCGAGCGAGCGTCCATCGGGTTGCTGCTGCGCGGCGAACGCGGGGTCGGTCCGCCGCAGCGTGAGCAGATCGCGGTGCAAGGCGATCGCCTGCGGATGGTAGGCCGGCTCCCCGGGGTCGAGGCGCGACCGCTCGAAGGTTCGCGGAGATCCCGGGTCCGGCAAGAGAGCCTGCATGGCAGGGTCGGCCACGCCCTCGAACTGGGCCAGGTGCTCGGCCCGGCCCCGGCGGACGAGGTCCGCGAGCCGGGGCGCGTGATCGGCAAAGAAGAGAAACGGACTCGACGCGGCGAACTCCTGCCCCATGAAAAGCAGCGGCGTCCCCGGTGAGAGCAGCAGGAACGCCGTGAGCGCACGCCATCGGCCCGGGCTCGTCAGCGCGTCCAGGCGGAGGCCCTTCGCGGAGTGGGCGATCTGGTCGTGATTCTGGAGGAACGTCACCAGCCTGGCGGGCGCGAGCGCCCCGGGCGCGCCCAGGGTGCCACGGGTCACCGCAACCAGCTCGTCGGCGGATCCCAAGTACGGACGGTAGTATCCCTCGCGCCGACCCGTCGCGGCTACCCGGGCCGCGTGATGGAAGTCGTCGTTCCAGATCCCGTCCAATCCGAGTCCCCCGGCTTCCCGTGGGAGGGCCAGCCTCACCCGCTGGGGCTCGTCCTCCGCGTAGACGACGGTGCCTCTTGGGGCGCCCCGGGTGCGCACGGTCCGGCCGACCGCCTGCACGATGTGCTCGGAAGAATCGTCGTGAATCGTGTGGGTGGCGTCGAGGCGGAGCCCGTCGAGATGGAACTCGTCGATCCAGTAGCCGGCGTTCGCCAGCACCAGCTCCCGCACTGGTCCGGAGTCCGGTCCGTCGTAATTTGGGGCGCGCCCCCAGGGCGTCGCGTGTCGCTCGGTGACGTAGGCGCGGGCATATTGCCCGAGGTAATTTCCGTCCGGGCCGAGGTGGTTGTATACCGCGTCGAGCAGAACGCCGAGCCCGAGTGCGTGCGCCCGGTCCACGAAGGCACGGAAGTCGTCCGGCCGTCCATAGAGCCGCGTCGGGGCAAACAGATCGACGCCGTCGTAGCCCCAGCCGAAGCGGCCGGGAAAGTCCGCGACCGGCATGACCTCGATGAGGGTGACGCCCAGCTCCGCGAGCGCAGGCAACCGGCGCGCGGCGGCGGCCCAGGTGCCTTCCGGCGTGAACGCGCCGATGTGAATCTCGTAGAGCACCTGCCCCTCCGGGCGAACGCCGGCCCAGGCGGCGTCGGTCCAGGGGAAGTCGGTGGGGTCGATGACTTCGGACGGCCCGTGCGGGCCTTCGGGCTGAAAGCGCGAGGCAGGGTCGGGAAAGGCGTCGTCGCCGTCGAGGCGATAACGGTAGCGTGCGCCCGCGCCGATCCCGGCCACGAGACCGGAGTAGAATCCGGCGGACTCGGCCTCGAGCGGATGAGCATGCTGCCGGCCCTCGACGATCACGTCCACCCGCCCCCGGTCGGGGGCCCATAGGCGGAAGTGCACGCCGGCCCCGCTGGGCTCGGCGCCCACGGGGAGGCGCCGTGTGACCGGCGTCACCGGATCCGGTCGGGCCGCTGTCGGGCTCGGACACATAGGGGTCAAGGTAGCTATGCGATACCAATTTCTGCTTGATACCTACGCCACGGAGCGCCTCAAGGTGCTGAGTACCTGGGCCACCTTCCGCGAGGAGGACCTCCCCGTACGGCCCCACCCGACCGATCGCCGGGGCCGGAGCGTGCTCGAGCACATGGTGCACCAGTGCGTGAGCGAGGACCTCTGGTTCCGCGACATGCTGGGCGTCGACGTCCAGGCGCCGCCGCTCCCGGCCGTCGAGAGTCGGCTGGAGTTTCTCCACCGCTACGCGGACGATTCCGCCCGGCGGCTCGTTGAATTGGAGAAGACCGACGACGCCTGGTGGGAAGCCGGCGTGAGCTTCTTCGATGTGCCCCGCACGCGCGCGTGGGTCATGGT
>DATBQV010000306.1:0-4924 GCA_036560625.1 Gemmatimonadales bacterium | reverse complement strand
TCGTCGCGAACAATGTCGCGTACGTTATCGGACCGGCCGGCGCGTGGCTCACCGGAACACCGTGGTACACCGCGGTGGTCAGCGTGGTCACGATCTCCGCGACCACGCTGGTGGCCCTATGGGGCCTGCGCGTCGGCAAGTGGATGCAGAACCTGGGCGCGGCGGGCCAGATCCTCACTTACGTGGCGCTCATCGCCATACCGTTCGCCGCCGTCCACCGCGGGACGCTGACGGCGTACCACCCCCTCAAGGCCTCGCTGCCGACGTTCACGCCGTTCAATCTCAACATCTTCGGCAAGCTGGCCCTCGGCGCGTTCAGCGGATTCGAGTACGTCGCCATTCTCGCGGGTGAGTGCCGCAGCCCTCGGCGGGCGATCGGCCAGTCGGTGCTGATCGCGGCACCCCTCACCACGCTGATGTTCATCCTCGGCACGAGCAGCGTGCTTGCGCTGGTTCCCGGCGACCGCATAGACCTCGTGAGCCCCATCCCTCAGGCCATCACCGCCGGCCTCGGCGGTTTCGGCGCGGCGGCGGCGAGCGCGGCACCCCTGCTGATCCTGCTGCTCGTGCTCCGCCAGCTGGGCAACATGACCCTGATCTTCGGCGGCAGTACCCGACTCCCCCTGGTGGCCGGGTGGGACGGCCTGCTGCCGAAATGGTTCACCCGGCTTCACCCGCGCTTCCGCACGCCCACCAACTCCATCCTTTTCGTGGGAGCGGTGACGCTGCTCTTCACCCTGGCAGGCCAGGCGGGCGTGGGCGTGCAGGAAGCATTTCAGCTGCTTGAGAATGCCGGCGGGATTTTCTACGCATTCACCTATATGGCACTGTTCGCCATCCCGCTCGTCGGGGCCACCCGCCTGTCCGAGCGCCCGCCCTTGTGGCTCCGAGCAGCTGCCGTTTCCGGATTCGGCGTGAGCGTGCTCTACTCCGTGCTCTCGGTCTTCCCGATCATCGAGGTCGCGAGCTGGCACGTGTTCGCGGCCAAGGTCGTCAGCGTGCTCGTCGGCGTGAATCTGCTAGGTTTCGCCATCTACAGCGCGGCACGTCATCGAACGCGGAGGGAGAGGCCCGAATGAAGCTTGCAGTCGGCTTTCTGATTGGCTTGCTGGGCGTGGCGGCGGTGCAGGACGAGTGGAAGCCGCTGGCCCTTGCTGCCCTCGAGCCGGCCCCCGACAGCGGCAGCGCGGTCGTCGGGCTCACTCTGACGCCGTCCCCGGGGACCATCGACATCGTGATCGGGGTGGACAATCCCTGCCAGGCCAAGATCACCGCGGCACAGCAACCGCACGGGGCCGTGGTCAAGATCCGTCTGATGGGGCAGCCCACGGACCGCAAGTGCCCCGGCCAGCGGATCGAGACGTACAAGGCCACCGTCGCCGGCCTCAAGAAGAAGCAGTATCAGGTGGTCGTTTACACCGCCGACGCGAAGAACCATTGGCGTCCGTGGAAAGCCGGCGTGACCGACGTCCCATGACTCCCGCAGAGCTCGATCGGCTCTGGCAGGATCAGCGCTTCTGGAGCCCGATCGGCATCTATCGCTGCCCGCTTGACCCGCGGCTCATCGTGCCCAAGCGCATCCGCTGGGCCGGCTGGACTCTCAACTTCGCCCACCGCGCCGCGTGGCTGGTGCTGCTGGGCTCGGTCGTGCTCGCCGCGGGTCCCACGCTCCTCGTCGTTCTCAGCCGTCGCGCCGGCCCCCTCGAGATCATCCCGATCACGGCGGCGTCGGTCGCCCTCATCGTGGCGCTCTCCGCCTGGGAAGCCTCCCGGTCCCGGGGATGAAACAGGTGATCGTCGTCAACAGCGCGCTGGCGCTGCCTCCGGGAAAGCTCGCGGCCCAGGTCGCCCATGCCGCCGTGGCCGGATTTCTCGCGGCGACGGACCAGGCCCGGCGGCGCTGGCTCGAGGAAGGCATGCCGAAGGTAGTCCTGCGCGGCGGCGACGCGGACGAACTGGCGCGGTTGCGTGATACCGCCGAGGCCGATGGTCTGCCGGCCGAGATCATCGCCGATGCCGGCCGAACCGTGGTCGCGCCGGGGACGGTCACCTGTCTCGCGCTCGGCCCGGCCGAGGAGGCCGCTATCGACCGGCTCACGGGGAGCCTCCCGCTCCTCTGATCCGCGGCCCAGATTACAGCAACACCCTCCGGCCGGAGCTGACGAATGCTCGCCTACGTGTTCTGGCACTGGCGGCGGCGCGACCTCCACGCGGATGCGTACGAACGCCTCCAGTGGGCCTTCCACGCCGCGCTCGGCCAGTCCCCGCCGCCCGGCTTCGTCCTGTCCCGGTCGGCGGCGATCGTCGGCGCACCGTGGGGACCCGCCGGCCGCGAGATCTACGAGGACTGGTACCTGGTAACCGGGTCCGCGGCGCTCGATTCGCTCAACGACGCCGCGATCTCCGCCTCCCGCCAGGCGCCGCACGATGCTGCGGCCGCGGCCGCCGAGGGCGGCACGGCGGGGCTCTATCGCCTTCGTCGGGGAGCGCCGCTGGGCGCGCCGTACGCGGCCGCCTGGTTCGCGAAACCGGCCGGAATGAGCTATGCCGCGCTCTACGACCTGCTCGACCCGGTGGTGCGCAACGGATCGGCGACGCTCTGGGGCCGCCAGATGGTGCTGGGCCCCTCACCCGAGTTCTGCCTGCAGAGCGAGCGACCGGTTCCGCTCCCCGATGTGCTCGCCGCGCTCACGCTCTCGCTTCGACCGGTGTGGCCGGACTTCCCCGGCGGCGCCGCGTGACCGCGAGCGCGGTCGCGGCGATCCGTCCCGCCGGCGGACCCGCGGAAATCGAGGTCGTCCGCAGACTCTTCGAGGAATACGCGGCGGAGCTCGGGGTCGATCTCGGGTTCCAGGGCTTCGAGGAGGAGGTCGCGACCCTTCCCGGCGCGTACGCCCAGCCCCGCGGCGCGCTGCTGCTGGCCTGGTCGGCCGATCTACCCGCCGGCTGTGCCGGCGTGCGGCCGCTCGGCCCCGACGTGTGCGAGCTGAAGCGCCTGTTCGTCCGACCCGCGTATCGCGGCCGGGGGCTCGCCCGCCAGCTCTCGATGGCGGTGCTCGCCGAGGCGCGAGCCCGCGACTACCGGCGGATCCGGCTCGACACCTTGCCCGGCATGGTCGAGGCGCAGCGCCTCTACCGGGACCTCGGATTCCAGGAGATCGCCCCCTACCGGGCGAACCCCGTGCCCGGCGCGAGGTTCATGGAGCTGGCGCTCACCGCGTCTCCCAAGGCGCGCCCGTGACGGGGCGCGGCGGTGTGGCGCCGGCGCTGTCACCCGCCTACACTCCGGTTACCCTTTCGGTCTGGAGATCTGATGTCGAAGCGTGAGGACCAGCGCTTGGCCGCCCTGGCAAAGAAGAATGCCGCCAAGGTGGCGCCGCCCAAGCCCGATCGAGGCTCGCAGTTTGACCCGACGTTGCGCCAGCGGCAGCCGGACGAGGACGCCGAGACCAAGCGGCTCTTCAAGGAGATGAAACGCAGGGAATTCTGAGGAGACTTGCGTGGCGAAGCTGATAGGCTGGGTCGGAGCCACGATCGGCGGCAGCATCGGGTGGTGGCTGGGAGCGCGCGTCGGGATCATGACGGCGTTCATGGTCAGCGCGGTCGGCACGGGCGCGGGCTTGTACGTCGCGCGGCGTTATTTCTCAGACTACCTGGGCTAGCCCCATGGCCAACACGTCGCGGACGCCGGTGATCTCCTGGTCGTTCGGTGTGCTGCTTCTCGCCGCCCCGCTGCCCTGCCTCGCGCAAACGGTCATCCACGACAGCGCCCCGTCGCCCGCACCGGCTGCGCCCGGAGGCCCGGGTCGTGCCCGGGCGGACACGCTCCGCGCTCGCGGCGATACCTATCCGCCACCGGGGGCGCCTCGACCGGACGCCGTGCGCCCTTCCCCTCCGCCGGCTCCGCCGGCGCCCAAGCCCGCAGCAGCCGCACCCGTCGGCCCCCCGCTTCCGCGAGGCGTCTGCCCCCCCGCGTCCGACCCTGTGTCCGCCGACGTGCTGTTGGTCACCTTCCGCGCACGCTCGACCCCGGCCGAGCGGGAAGCCACGGTCAAGGGAGTGAAGGGCACCATTGTCGCGCCCGATCCGACCGATCCCGCCTCCGCCTACGTCCGCGTGCCGAGCGACGGCAACGAGTTCGCCCTGCGGGTCATCGCGGACCGCCTCATCCGCGCTCCGACCGTGAAGGAGGTCAACGCCGTCGAGTGTCCCGCGGCGCAGTGACGGGACCGGCGCTGGCGTCTCTCACCACCGAGCGCACCACCGCCGTCTCCGACCTGCTGCTCGCGCTCGTCGTGGGCGTTGGCATCATCAAGCTTCGTCACGCTGCGTCGCCCGGCTGGCGCCGGGAGGTCTGGACGACGGCGCTCGGAGCGTTTGGCCTGTCCGCCCTCCTCGGGGCGGTCGCACACGGGCTGGCGCTGGCCGACCGGACCCGCGACGCTCTCTGGCAGCCTCTCTACTTCCTGCTGGGCCTCGCCGTGTCCCTCTTCGTCGTCGGGGCGGTGGGCGACTGGCGCGGTGAGCGTGCGGCGTGCCCTCCTGCCGGCGGCCGTCGTCGCCGCTGTAGTGTTCTACCTCGCGACCCGGATCACGGCCGGCGACTTCCGTATCTTCGTTGCCTTCGAGGCGGTCGCGCTGCTCTTTGCCCTTGCCGTCTACGGCGCGCTCGCCCGCCTCGGGCGACCCGGCGCGGCGACGGTCGCGGCCGCGCTCACCGTGAGCCTGGCGGCCGGCGCGATCCAGGCGACCCACTCGCTCACGGCGCGGCTGGGGTGGGAGTTTGACCATAACGGGCTGTACCACCTGGTGCAGATCGTCGGCGTCGTCTTGCTCGTGCGCGGGCTCACGCTCACCCTTCGCTGAATCCTGACCGCTCGGGGTCTCCATGGTGCTCCCGTGACGCTGCGTCTCCGTCCCGCCC